>JAHFBB010000092.1 GCA_023250255.1 Chloroflexota bacterium
CGCGGCCGGCGCTGGCTGTTCATTCTCAAGCAGGTTGGTTCCGAGGTCCCCTACTGGGCGGCGACCCAGATCCTGTTCCTGTCGTGGTGGGTGAATTGCCTGGTGCCCGCCAAACTCGGTGACCTGTATCGAGCGTGGCTGCTCAAGGGCAATTTTGGCGGTTCCACCTCGCGCAACGTTGGAACGATCTTTGTCGAGCGGATCGCGGACATCGTAGTGATCTTCGGATTGGCGCTGGCCGCCGGCTTCTGGAGTTTCCGCGGCCGTGAGCGACCAGGCGTGGACGCCATCTTCGTCGCCGGCTTCATCCTGGCGGCCGTGCTCCTCGCGGTGCTCATCAGCCTGCGTGTCGCCGGCGAGCGGGTCACGCGCTTCCTGCCGGTCCGGGTGCGCGGCGTCTACGAGCGGTTCCGCGAAGGAACGGTCGGGGCGCTCCACACGCGGAGCGTGGTGACCATCGGTCTGTTCACGGTGATCATCTGGCTCGCCGAGGGCGCCCGGGTCTACTTCGTCATCCATGCCCTGGACCTGTCCGACGCGCAGCTGGGCATCTCCGCCTCGATCTTCGTGGCCCTGGTGGCCGCCCTGCTGACCGCCATTCCACTCACGCCAGCCGGTGTGGGTTTCGTGGAGGCCGGGATAGTCTTAGCGCTCACCCTGTACGGCGTTTCGCCGGAGTCAGCGGTGGCCATTGCGCTGGTGGACCGCGCGATCTCGATCGGTTCCCTGGTCATCCTGGGCGGGATTGGCTACGCGTTCAGTCCGCTCGTCCGCCGGGCGCACGGGGACCCAGTTCAGGCGGAACCAGGCTGATCGGGCGGTCGGTACCTTCGTCCCATTGAGCACGGAGGCTCCGCGACCGATGCTGCGGTTGCTCGTACGCACCACCACTGCTCAGGTTGGTGGCGGCGGGTCAACGGAAGAACGGATGACCGTCCAGACTCCTCGGTCCTTCAACAACTGGCTGCGAGGCCAGTTGAAGGAAAAGAAGATGAGCCAGCGGCAATTGGCGCTGCAGTCGGGCGTGGACCATTCCACGATCTCCCGCCTGATCAAGGGTGACCGGATGCCCTCCCTGGGCACCGCCACCGCGCTGGCCCGCGGCCTGCGCGAGATCACCGACGACGCGGACGGTCCAGCCTATTTCGCGTCGTTCGCCAGTCAGCAGGTCCTGCCCACCACCCGGGTCGAATACGCCCTCCGTGGCGACGAATGGCTGGACGACGTGGATGTCCGCGAAGTCATGCAGGTCTACGTCTCGCTTCGCGCCCGGCGGATGCGGCTGGCCCAGGCGGGCCTGGCCTATGCCCACGGCGGTAACGGCACCAGCAGCGGCGGTCCGGCGCTCACGGCTCCATTGAAGGGGACGCCCGAAGGCTAACCGCGCCGGTCTGCTACGGTGCGTCCGTGGCCGACCGCATCGACCTGTTGACGATTGCCCTGCTGGTGTTCTTCATCGCGCTGATTGGTCTGGTCGCGCTCATGCTGGCGCTGCCAATCATCTTCGCCTAGGTCGCCCCCGCCTTCCGCCCCCGATTCCGTCGCGGACGCTGCCGGGCCTTGACCAATTGCCGCTCGATTCGATCGAGAACGGCGTCCAGCGCGGCCAACGGTGTACTCGCACTCGCATGACCGCGGGCCGACAGATCGGGGCCGCTGAGGACCAGTTCCGCCTGGCTGGCTGCATCGGGGACGTGCGACATCCCACCGCTCAAAGTGACCGTGGCGCTGGCCTCGGCGCCGGCCATGCGCTCGAGTCGACGGAGCTTGTGGGTCACCTGCCGCGTCAGACTGGCGGTCGGGTTCAGGTTCCGCCACTTCACCTGCGACTGCATGGCTGGCCTCCTATGGTGACGCTCCCACTACCCTAGCACCGCCCATCCGGGCGCAGTCAAACTTCGCGGGCCACGCAGAAGCCGTATACCCATGTGGCGCCGGCGGCCTGCAGCACCCGTGCGCAGGACTCGAGGGTGGCGGCCGTGGTCAGGATGTCGTCCACCACGATGATTGTCTCGGTCAGGGTCCTCTGAGTTGGCCGAACGGCGAACGCGCCAGCCAGGTTTCGCATCCGGGCGTCACGATCCAGGCGGTGCTGGCGCCTGGTGGCAGTCACCCGGACGAGGATGTCTGCCATCGGTTGGCCGCTCGCCCGGGCGAGGTGCCTGGTGAGCAGTCCGGCCTGGTTGTAGCCGCGCTCCCGTAGCCGGCTGGGGTGGACCGGGACGGGCACCAGGGTGGCTGGACCGCTGATTGTCAACAGGCGCTGAAAGGCCGGCAGGGCGTGCGGCACGAGTGCCTCGCCCACGGATTGACCATGGCCGTACTTCAGCCGCTGGAGCGCGTGGCGCAGGCTGCCGGCATGCGTAAAAGCCGCAACAGCCAGGGTGAGGTCCTGACCGATGACCACGCCGGCGTCGCGACTGGTGAACAGGTCCTCGGCCCGGGTGGGCGGGCGGAGTGAGGCGCTACACGCGTCACACAGGACCCGCCCGTAGCGACCGCACCCCGCGCAGGCCGGCGGCAGCAGCCAGGAAAGGACGGGCACCCATGAATGGTGGTCAGACCGGCTTAGCCGCCCCTTACGCCTCGCTCACAGCGGTCAGCCGCAGCTGGTCGCCGATTATGGTGCCCGACCGGGCGACTGTCCCAACCGGGGCCTCGAAACAATCCCGCGCACCACGCGCCCAGGCCACCACCCGCCACGGACGGAGATCGGTGACGATATGCGCCACCCGCTGGTGGCGGTCGAGAAAGATGGCGTCGATCGGGTAGCTCATGAAGAACATGTGGATCGACGGGGATCGCTCGATCAGCAATCCGTCGCCCAGGGCGGACTCCGGGGTCCGAAGGAGGCCAACCGTGCGATCGCGGGTCGACAGGGCGACCGGGCAGCGCTCGGCGAGGACGGTCCCCCGGGTAGCGTTTTCGATCCGAACGCGCCGCTGCGGTTCGCTCACGACGCTGCCTCCTCCTCGGCCCGGTCGACGCTTTCAGCGGGCAGGGTGATTCGGATGGTGGTGCCCTCGCCCGGGGCGCTGGTGATTGCGACGGTGCCGTTCATCGCCTGGACCAACCCGCGGACCGCGTACAGGCCCACTCCAGAACCGTCGGGGACGGCGGCGCGCGCGTCATCGGCCCGGAAGAACTGGTCGAAGGCATGCGCGGCGACATCTGGATCCATCCCAGGCCCACCGTCGGTAACGCTGATGGTTGTCTCGAGTGCACTGCCCTGGTCGGCTCGCGCATCAATATCCACACGAACCTCGGCCGCGCTCGGGGCGTACTTCACCGCGTTGTCGAATACGGCCCACAGCACTTGCTCGAGTCGATCCGGATCGCCCACGGCCAGATGCGCGGGGCCGCTGGCGCGCACGGTCAGGGTATGGGTCGGGTCGCGAAGGGCTGCCCAGGTGCGCTGGACAAGGGGTTCGATCCGGAAAACTTCCTGCCGCGGAACGAACGCGCCAGCCTCCAGTCGGGAGGCCACCAGCAGTTGGCCCACCATTCTGCGCAGCCGATCGGCCTGGTGGGCAATGGTTTCCAAGTCGGTCCGACCCGCGTCGTCCATGCCCGGCCCGGCGGCCAGCGCGGCCGCGGCGGCACCGATGCTGGTCAACGGAGTCTGAAGATCGTGGGTGATCCCCCGCAGGAAGTCGGACTGGATGACGGCCATCCGGTTCAGTTCGTCGGCCTGCGCCCGCAAGCGTGCATACAGCACCGCGTGTTCGATGGCGGTGGCCGCATGCTGACCGACGAGGCTGAGCAGGTCCATCTCCGCCGGTGTGGGGTCCGAGCGCCCAGCCCACGGTGCCAGAAGCAGGGCACGCACGTGCTCGGGGCCGGCAGAGGCGTCGACGGCCACCATGGCCCCCCATGGACCGACCAGGTGGCGTGTCCGTCCCCGCTGGTGGGCACTGGTCTGTGGTTCGGCAACGGCTGCCCAGGCATGGAGATCCCGCAGCGGAGCCGGATTCGGCGGAGAGTGGTCGTCATAGACCCCGACCGGCAGCGCGCCCGGATCCTCGACATGGAGGACGGCCAGTTGCCAGGTGGGATCGCGGGTGACCGCACGGGCCGTGGCGACCACCTCGCCGGCCACATCCGCCGGGGTGGCGGTCATGGAGGTGGCTGCGATCCCCGCAGCCAGCGCTCCGATCTGGCGGTTTCGCTCGTCCAGTGCCGTGGCAGCCCGACGCTGCGCGTCCGCGTTCGGACCGCTATCGGTTGTCGCGGACCCGGCGTTGCCCCGCTCGGTCATCTCGACCACCGCGCGCAGGTCGCCGCTCAGGCCATCGCCGGCAATGACCACCACCACCACTGCCCAGCCCATCGCCAGCGCGATGCCAATGAGCAGGGTGGTGCCAAGGCCGGCCGAATCGACCCACCGTTCGCCAACGACCAGCACCAGCCCCAGAAAGATGATGGGCGGTACTGCAGCGGCGACCAGGATCCCGAGCTGGCGGACCGATGGGCGCATGGCGAACTCAGTCGGCCCCGGCTGCCGCGGACGAGGCCAGTCGATAGCCGATTCCACGCTCAGTGAGCAGGAAGCGTGGGTGGTCCGGATCAACCTCGAGCTTTCGTCGCAAGCGCCGGACGGTCACCCATACGTACGACGGATCGGCTCCATCGGCCTCGGACCAGACCCGATCGAGAAGGGTCTCGGTCGGCACCGTGCGGTCGAGGGAGGCCATCAGGACCTGGAGGACGCGTGCCTCGATTGGGGTGAGCGTCTCGCTCGTCGGACCACGGGACACCCGTCGCAGGGCGAGGTCGATCTCGAGGTTGCCGCCGTCGAGGGTCATGCTGGTCCGAGCCCCCGGGGTTCGGCGCAGAACACGGTGCACACGGGCGGCGAGTTCCTCGGGGTTGAATGGCTTGGTGACGTAGTCCTCGGCATACAGTTCCAGCGCCTGGACCTTGGCCTCTCCTGC
>JAHFBB010000006.1 GCA_023250255.1 Chloroflexota bacterium
GGAAGTCCGATTCAACGGCCATGCCATCGAAGCGCGGCTGTACGCGGAGGATCCAGAGAACGGGTTCCTGCCCGCCACGGGCCGACTGCTCCGCGTCCGCTGGCCGGGTGGACTGCGGGTCGACAGTGGAGTCCAGCAGGGCGATGAGGTCAGTGGCCGCTACGACCCCCTGCTTGCCAAGATCGTCGCCCACGGATCAACCCGAACCGCGGCGCTCGATCGTCTGCGTGAGGGTCTGGCGGATACCGAGATCCTCGGCGTCCGCACGAATCTGCGGTTCCTCCGCTGGCTCCTCGACCAGCCGGCCATGGCGGCGGGGGAGGTGCGAACGGACACCCTGGCCCGCCTCGTCCTGCCCGGACCAATCCAGCCGCCCGACGAGGCCTGGGGCGCCGCCGCGGCCGCGCTGGTTACCGACGGCGGAGTGTGGGGCGGGGGCTGGCGGCCGAACAGCGCATCCGCCGTGCGCCTGATCTCGGACGAGGAGACCCGCACCATCGAGCCCCGACCCGGCGCCTCGGTGGTCGTCGCGGATGGCTGCGCCCACGTGAACGTCGACGGCCAATCACTGGAGTTCGCGTTGGCCAGCGCGCCGACGGTGGAGGGGGCCGTTCGCCATGCCGCTGCCCACCGTTCGGGCGTGGCGACCCTCCAGGCGCCCATGCCGGGTCGGGTGGCGGCAGTCACCGCGCGAGCCGGCGAGAGAGTGACCGCTCACCAGACGCTCATCGTGCTGGAGGCCATGAAGATGGAGCACGCGGTCGCAACGCCCATCGACGGCATCGTGACCGCCGTTGCGGTGGTGGTCGGACAGCTCGTCCAGCGCGGCGATCGGTTGGCGGAGGTCGACCGTGGCGACCCGGACCCTAGAATCGCGCCATGACCCAGGTGGACGTCCGAATTTACGAGGTCGGTCCGCGGGACGGACTGCAGAACGAACGCGCCGCGATCGGCGTGGATGCCAAGCTGCAGTTCATCGACCTGCTGGCCGATGCCGGGCTGCGCGAGATCGAGGCCACCAGCCTCGTGTCCCCGACTGCCATCCCCCAACTCGCGGACGCGGACGAACTCCTCGCCCGACTCAATCGCCGACCGGGTGTGCGCTACCCGGTTCTCGTTCCAAATGCTCGCGGCCTCGAGCGTGCGGTTGCCGCCGGAGCCGAAGCGATCTGCGTCTTCACCGCCGCCTCCGAGACGTTCAGCCGACACAACCTCGGCATGTCGATCAGCGAGTCGCTGGCCGCGTTCGCGCCGGTCCTCGCCCACGCCGGCGAGGCCGGCTGGTGGACCCGGGGATATCTTTCGACGGCGTTCGGCTGCCCGTACGAGGGGCCTGTCGCTGAGGCTGCGGTGGTCTCCGTTGCCGAGCGACTCTTGGCGGCGGGCGTGGACGAGTTGTCGATTGGCGACACCATTGGGGTGGCCGGACCGAGCGACGTCCGACGGGTTGTTCGAGCGCTGAATGGGGCCGGGATTGGTCAGGATCGGCTGGCCATGCATTTCCACGACACGCGGGGAACAGCCGTGGCCAATGTCAGCGCCGCCCTGGACCTCGGCATCCGCTGCTTCGATTCGAGCACAGGCGGCACCGGCGGCTGCCCGTATGCCCCCGGTGCTGCCGGCAACCTGGCGACCGAGGATCTCGTCTATCTCCTTGACCGCGAAGGCCTGCGCCATGGAGTGGACCTCGACGGGGTCCTTGCGGCCGCCGCATTCATCAGCGATACGCTCGGCAGGCCGCTGGCGTCGAAAGTCGGTCAGGCCGGCGGTTGGCCGGCCTGAGTTCGATGCCGGCGTAGGATGGGCGGCATGGCAGACGTCGAGCCGAGACCCCTCGTCCTGGACGTCGACACCGGCATCGACGACATGGTCGCGTTGCTCATCGCAGCCACAGCCCCCGAACTCGACCTCCGCGGCGTGACCTGCGTGGCCGGCAACGTCGAACTGCAGCACGTGGCACGCAACACCGGCACGCTGCTGCACCTCGTGGGCCGGCCGGACGTCCCGGTCTCGGTCGGCGCGGCCCGGCCGCTCGAACGGCCGCTGCGAACCGCGCCGGAGACGCATGGCCCGACCGGCACCGGGTACGCCCGCCTGGCCGGCAGCGAGGCACCGCTGGGTGATACCGATTTCACCGCGGTGCCCGCCGCCCGGTATCTGGCGGCCCACCTCGAGCGCCATCCGTCGGAGGTGACCGTGGTGGCGCTCGGCCCATTGACCAACCTGGCCTCAGCCGTGCGCAATGCCGTGGACTTCGCCAACGGCGCCCGCGAGGTGATCTGGATGGGCGGCACACTGCGCACCCGGGGAAACACCACCCCCACCGGCGAATGGAATGCCTGCGTGGACCCCGAGGCCGCCGAACTGTGCTTCGGGGCCGGAGCCATCCACCGGATATTTCCGCTCGACACGACCCAGGGCATCCTGTTCACTGAGGACGACTTCGCCAACCTTCCCGCCTCCCAGTTGGGAACAATCGTCCACGACGCCATGCGTTTCTACATCGAATACCACCGGCTGGCGGATGGCGTGAACGGCTGCTATCTGCACGACGCGGTGACCGTCGTTGGCGCCCTGCTCCAGCCGGACCTGCTGACCGATGTCGAGTCCGTTCGGATCAGCGTCGACACCAGCGCCGATCCCGAGCAGGCCGGAACCCTGCTGCCCTCGACCGATGAGCAAAGGACGCCGGTCCGGGTGGCGGGGATCGGCGAACCCCTGCTGCTCAAGCGCGAGATCCTGACGCGGCTCGGTCGAGCCGTGGCCAACGCACCGCAAGGAGGCTTCTGATGACCACCGATTCCGGCACGACCACCGGCTCCGCCTGGCTCCGCTGGCTGATCGGCGGCCTCGTGTTCATCGCGGCAACGATCATCGGTGCTCTGACCGTCGACCAGGTCAGCGACGGCACCTTCGACCCGAATACCGGTGCGGTCATGACTGCCGCGAACTCGTTCGCGCTCATCCTGGCCATCGCCATGTTGCTCGGATCGGCTACGGCGTTTTCCATCGAGTGGTTCCAGACCGGCCGGCTTGCCTCGATCAGCGGCCAGTTCACCCGCCGGGTGATCGTGCTGATGCCGGTGGCCATTGCCATCAACATCGTCCTTGGCCAGACCGTTGCGGCCGCGCTGAAGATCCCGATCTACCTCGACTCCATCGGCACGATCCTGGTTGGAGTGCTGGCCGGACCAATCGCCGGTGCGGCCACCGGCATCCTGGCCAACATCCTGTGGGCGTATGTGATCCCACCGCCATTCCAATACCCACCGGCGGCCGCATTCGCCATCGTCGCCGGAGTAATTGGCATCATGGCCGGCATTGCCGGGCGGATCGGGATCTTTCGCCCGCGCCCGAATCGGTCCACCGGCCAACTGGTCATTGGCGGACTGATCACCGCGGGCCTGATCATTGGTCTCGGCTGGCTGGCCAGCGTGGGCTATGAACTCATCTTTGCGACCGATATCACCTTCGCCCCAACCGGCGGGGATCCGCTCTTCCAGGTCCTCGCCTGGTTGGCCCTCGTCCTGGTGCTGGCGGCCGTTGTGGGCGTGTTCGCCCTGCTGTTCATCCGGCGCGATCTGTCGGCGGCGTATGTGGCGGTGGCCGGGGTGACCACCGGCATCGTGGCGGCGCTGATCAGCGCGCCGATTGCCGCGGGCGTCTTTGGTGGCGTCACCGGCGCGGGAACCGACTTCCTGGTGGCTGCCTTCCGGCAGGCGGGCCTCGATATCTATGCCGCCACCACCGGCCAAGGGTTGATCAGCGACCCGATCGACAAGACGACGACCTTCGTCATCGTGTACCTCATCCTCATCGCCCTGGCGGTTCGGTTCAAGGCACGCTTCCCACAGGGTGAGCGGCTGCTCCCAGCCGACGAAGACGTCGGCGAGGAACCCAGCTGACCGCTGCGGCCGGGCCGGCCTTCCTCGTCCCACCTACCCCCACGGCCTGGCATCGGCTCAATCCGCTCACCCGGTTGGTCCTGGCCACGGTCACAGCCCTGCAGGCCACCTTGCTCGGCGGCCTGCTCGGACCATTGGTCCTGACTGGCGTCCTGGTCATCATCCCGGCGGTCGTGGCCGGCGTCCTCCCACGGCTGCTGCGCACGGCGGCGCTGGTTGCCGCGCCGCTCGCAATCAGCGCTCTGCTCGTGAATTTCTTCTTCACACCCAACGGCGCAACCGTCCTGTTCCAGATCGGCCCGATCACCGCCACGGCCGAGGGACTGCGCGTGGCGGTCGAGGCGGCCGTCCGGATCGCGGCCATCACCGGTGCGCTCACTCTGTTCTACCTGACGGTCCCGCTCGGCTCGCTGGTCGTCGACCTCGAGCGACGCGGGGTCTCGCCGAACGCGACGTTCGTCATCAGTTCCGCGGTCCGGACCGTACCCGCCATCCTCGTCCGGTCAGCTGAGGTCACCGACGCCCAGCGAGCCCGTGGCCTCGACACCGAGGGGAGCCTCCGGCGCCGCCTGCGCGGCCTGCTGCCGGTCATCGCCCCGGTCCTGCTCGGATCCATCGCCGAGGTCGAGGAACGCAGCCTGGCGCTGGAGGCCCGGGCGGTGGCGCGCCGCGGCACGCGCACCCTGCTGTGGTGGCCGGCCGACAGCGGACTCGAACGGTTCTCCCGCTGGCTGATGGTCCTGAGCGTTCCGCTGATCATCGTCGCCCGGATCACCGGCTGGCTGGGCTGACCTCACCATGCTCGAACTGACCGAAGTCGAGTACCGCTATCTGGGTGCCCGGACACCGGCCCTGCGGGGAATCAGCTTGAGGCTCGCCCCCGGCGAGGTGGTCGGCCTCGTCGGAGCCAGCGAATCGGGCAAGTCCACCCTGTGCCTGGTGGCAGCCGGTCTTGCGCCGCGATTCATCGGCGGCACCGTTCGCGGCACGGTCATGCTCGATGGGCAGGCGCTTGGAACCCTGCCACCGGGCGAGATCGCAGGCAGGATCGGAATCGTCTTCCAGGACCCGTCCTCGTCGCTGACCGGGATCATGTCCACGGTCTTCGAGGAAGTCGCCTTCGGACCGATGAACCTCGGACTGGCGCGCGAGGAGGTTCTCGCGCGAACCGACGAGGCACTCACCGCCCTCCGAATCGAGGGGTTGGCCGCCCGCGACCCCGACCACCTGTCGGGCGGCCGACGTCAGCTGGTGGTCCTGGCCGGGATCCTCGCCCTGCGGCCGGACTACCTGCTCCTCGACGAACCGACGTCCGAACTCGATCCCGCCGGTGCGCGCCTGGTGGCCGATGCCATCGCCCGGTTGGCGGCAGCCGGCGGCGCGATCCTGATCGCAGAGCACAAGACCGATCTGCTCGCGCGGCTGTGCACCAGGGTGATCGCCCTCAGGGCCGGTCAGCCCGCCCTCGATGGCGCCGCGGACGACGTTTGGCACAACCCATCGCTGACCGACCTCGGGGTGGATCCGCCGACCAGGATCCGGCTGGCGATTCTCGCCCGGGCGGCGGGCGTCGACCCGCGGCGGTTGGAGGCCGTCGGATGACCCATCTGGCGACAGAGGGGCTCGTCCATGCCTTTCCGGGCGGGGTTCGCGCGCTCGACGGCGTCACCCTGGATATCGCGGCGGGCGAATCGGTTGCCCTCATCGGTCAGAACGGTTCGGGCAAGACCACGCTCGTCAAGCACTTCATCGGCTTGCTGCGCCCAACCGCCGGCCGGGTGCTGGTCGACGGCGGCGACGCTGCCGACCGCCACGTGGCGGACCTTGCGGGGCAGGTTGGGCTCGTCTTCCAGGACCCCGACCGCCAGCTGTTTAGCGGCACGGTCCGCGGCGAGGTCGCCTTCGGGGCGCGGAACCTGGGCCGGCGCGGCGCAGCGCTGGGCGCGGCGGTTGACGCAGCCCTCGGGGCGGTTGGGCTGACCATGGTCGGCGGCCTCAATCCCTATGACCTTGGTCGGGCGCGTCGCAAGTTGTTGAGCCTGGCTGCCGTACTGGCCATGGATACGCCCGTCCTGATCCTCGACGAACCAACCACCGGCCAGGATCTCGCCGGTCGGGATCGGGTCGCCGCGGTCATCAGTTCGGCGAAGCAAGCCGGCCGAACGGTCATCGCCGTCAGCCATGACCTGCGATTCGTGGCTGAGAACTTCGCTCGGGTGGTCGTCCTCCGTGATGGACGCATCACCGCCGATGGAACGCCGGAATCCGTGTTCGCCGAGAGCGGGTGGTCAACCTTGGCCGAGACCGGCCTCGAAGCGCCGGAGTCGGCACGAATCGGTGCACGACTGGGACTGGGTTCGACGGTGAGCGATGGGGCCCTGGTCCAGGCCCTGGGGGCGGCTCAGTAACCTGGGCGACGCGGGAGTGGGCGGCCGCTGGCATCCACCCGTTCATCGTCGGGCAGATCATCCCGATGCCGTCGATCTCCAATGGGTCCGGGGATGGGTGCGGTCATCACCGAATGGGGCACCTCGTCCAGCCGCTGACCGATCCCCCGCAGTCCCAACTCCCGCAGGGCTGCACCGTAGCGGTCGGCGACGGCCGGGTCCCGGAGGAGCTCGAACAGCAGCGAGGAATGCGCGCGGTTGAGCAGCTCGATGGCGCGGCCGGTGCCGGTCGTGTCAGGCTGGTTGCGGCCGAGCTGGGCTTCCAGTGCGTCAATCGCCCGATTCGCCTCTCGCCGCGCGGCCCGCGTGAAATGAGGCGAACGGTTGGCCAGAATGCGGACGCGCTTGAGCGCCACCGCGGTCGCCGCATCGCGATCAACCCGGGTCGAGGAGAACATGCACCGCATCTTATCGGTTGACGGGGACTGGCAGGCGCTCATCGCCCGAGCGCTGGCGGCCGTGCCGCGACCGATTGCCGTGGACGGACGGCTCATGCCCCGCCGGAGCGAAGGTCCGGAGTTGCCCCCCATCGACCGGGCGACATTCGCGCCGGCCCGAACGGCGGCCACCCTGCTGCTGGTCTACCCGGTGGACAGCGCACTGGTGATCCCGTTGACCGTCCGCCGCGGCGATCTGCCGGACCACCCCGGCGAGATCAGTCTTCCCGGCGGAGCGGTTGATCCGGGCGACCGCGATCTCGAAGCGACCGCCCTCCGGGAGGCAGCGGAAGAGGTGGGTCTCGCTGCGGACGGCGTCCGGCTGGTGGGGCGGCTCGACCCGGTCTGGATCCCGGTGTCGAACTTCGAACTCGTCCCGATCGTGGCCACCTGTGAGGCCGCCCCGACCCTGGCTCCGGAGGAAGCCGAAGTCGAACGGCTCATCGAATTTCCGCTCGCGCGATTGCTCCAAGACGACGCAATCACCGAAGAGGATATTGAGGTGCGTGGGTACGTTCTGCGAGCCGGGGTCTACCGGTGGGGCGATACCCGCATCTGGGGTGCCACCGCCCGCACGTTGGGCATGCTCGGGACGGTGCTGGGGGCGATTGACTGACCCGACTCAGGGACGCCGCGCGACCTCCGCGCCAGCCTCGTGGAGCAGCCCGAGCAAGGTCGCGTGGTGCGGATCCGGAGACGCCACGACGCTCAATGAGGCGCCCGGCACCTGCGGGTCCCACCAGTCCGAACCGGCAAGATTGGTGACCCGGGCACCGCCTCGCTCGGCGATGAGGCCCGCAGCGGCCACGTCCCAGCGAGACAGACCGCCGTTCTGGATGAATCCATCAAACCGACCAGCAGCCACCGACGCCAGTGACAATGCCGCGCTCCCCATCCGGCGCTGGATGCGAATGGCACCCGCGACCGCCCGTTCGGCTTCGAGACCGGTGGATCCGAGCATGGTCAGGCTGAGTACGCAGTCCGACAGCGAGGCCTTGCTGGAGGCGGACACCGGGACCCCATTCAGGGTGGCCGGCCCATCGGTCGTTGCGGCGTAGGTGTCCAAGCGCAATGGGTCGTGGACCGCGCCAACCACCGGACGACCGGCGTCGACCAGGGCGACGGACACGCAGAAGTAGGGAATCCCGTTCGCGTAGTTGACCGTGCCGTCCAGTGGGTCGACCACCCAGGTCCGCGTCCCACCATCGGTCGCTGGAAGCGCTCCCGCCTCCTCGCTGAGGATGGCATCGGTCCGGAAACGGGCCTGAATGGCCTCGATCAGCAGGGCCTCGCTCCGGAAGTCCACCTCGGTCACCACGTCGCGCCGGCTCTTGTAGGCGACCTGTTCAACGCGCCCATACGAGTCGCGGACGATCACCCCCGCGGCCTCCACCAGTTCGATGGCGGCTGCGAGCTCGGCCGCCCAGGCTGTCATGGCTCTCATGCTAACCGGGCACCCTCCGGCTACCCTGTTGCCATGCCGCAGATCCACCTTCACGCCGAACCTGGCGATTACGCTCCGTTCGTCCTACTGCCCGGCGACCCCGGCCGGGCGACGACCATTGCCTCCCGCTTCGATGGCGGGCTTGCCGGTGCCCGGCTGGTGAACCAGAACCGCGGCCTGCTTGGCTACAGCGGCACGATCAACGGACGCCCGGTCAGCGTTCAGACGACCGGCATGGGCGGACCGTCCATCGGCGTGGTCGTGGAAGAACTCCTCCGGCTGGGCGTCCATCAATTGGTCCGAGTAGGGACGACCGGGTGCCTGCGCGACGATATCGCCCTCGGGGACCTGATCATCGCGACGGCGGCGACCCCGGTGGACGGAACGGTGAGCACCCTGATGAGTGGCAGGCCGATAGCCCCGGCGGCGAATTTCGCGCTGACCCACGCCCTGGTCCATGCCGCGGAGAAGTTGGGGGTGCCGCACCACATCGGTCCGATCGCGAGTATCGACGTCTTTTCGCATTACCACCCCGATCCGCAGTTCGTCCGGCCCTGGCGCGATGCCGGCGTGCTCGCCGTCGAAATGGAGGCCAGCGTGCTCTTCCACCTGGCAGCCGTTCGCGGAGCGCAGGCCGCCTGCCTGGGGGTGGCGGTCGACATCGACAGCGGCGATGCCAACCAGGAACATACCTACCTGTCGGCGGAGGAACTCAATGCCGCTGTCGAGCGCATGATCGACGTCGCCCTGGCCGCCGAGATCGGCTGATCGACGTCGCCCTGGCCGCCGAGATCGGCTGATCCGTTATTCCGCTGGCCATTCGGTACTGGTGGTTTCCCGGGCGAGGGTGATCGGGGCCGAATCTGGAAAACCGAGGTCGGCCCGGTCGAAATGGAGTTCCGGATCGCCAGCCGGATCGAAGGCGATCGCGAACGTCACGAAATGGGCATCGCCCACCGCGAACACTTCACCAGGGAGGGTGCGGATCCACGTCCAGACCAGGAGCCCGGGGATGGTGAAGTCGGACATCATTCGGCCCTGAAACACCGCCCGACCGCTGTAACCGAGCGGTTCGTCGCCGACTGCCGTCAAGAATTCGATGACCACGCAATCGCCCGACTGGGTGACCACCCAGTAGCCGCTGAGGCCACGCCAGCCACCGGTCAATTCCACCGGCCTTCCGGTCGGGGACAACAGTTGCTCCTCGTGGCAAGAAGCGGCTGCCAAGGGCGGCGCCGAGACCGATGGCGATAACGAAGGGGAAGCGGTCGGGATAGCGCCACAACCAGCCAGGATCAGGGCCATAGCTCCGAGGAGGAAGCGAGTCATGGGAGGGCGGCAGCCGCGATTGGCTCATGGCTCGTCGGCAGGAGCGCCGATACCAAGGACTCCTGGGACCGCAGGGCAAGCCTCACGCAGGAACCTCTTTCCGAGGTGACGGATGGTGGCCGAAGCCCAGCATAGGTCGTACCATCGGTCCTGCACAGGAGGCTCCAAAAGACCGATGACCGCCACCAAGCCCGCCCCAACCACCGAGACCGCCGACTTCCTGCCCCTGAAGGGCATCGACCACGTCGAGTTCTGGGTGGGCAATGCCAAGCAGGCGGCGCACTACTACCGCGCCCTGTGGGGTTTCACCCCAGTGGCCTATGCCGGCCTGGAGACGGGAGTGCGCGACCGCGCCTCGTACGTCCTTGTCCAGAACGACATCCGCTTCGTGTTCACCGCGCCCATTACCCCCGACGGCGAATTGGCGGCCCACGTCGCCCGTCACGGGGACGGAGTTCATGACATCGCGTTCGTGGTCGACGACGTCGACTCCGCCTGGCGGGAGACGACCACCCGCGGTGCCCGCTCCGCCCAGGAGCCCACCGAGACACCCGGCGAAAAGGGCGTCCTGCGGACCTCGGCAATCCACACCTATGGCGAGGTCATCCACACATTCGTTGACCGGGCCGACTATGCCGGCACCTACGCCCCGGGCTTCCGAAAGATCAAGGACGCGGGGCCGGTCGCCAGCGGACAGACGCTGCTCGAAGTCGACCACTGCGTCGGCAACGTCGAACTCGGTGACATGAATCGGTTCGTGGACTTCTACCGCGAGGTCATGGGGTTCAGCCAGCTCATCCATTACGACGACAAGGTCATCCATACCGAGTACAGCGCGCTGATGAGCAAGGTCATGCAGAACGGGAATGGGCGAATCAAGTTCCCGATCAACGAGCCGGCCGCCGGCAAGCGCAAGAGCCAGATCCAAGAGTTCATCGACTACTACCTCGAGGCCGGAACCCAGCACATCGCTCTCAGAACGACCGACATCGTCGGCACCGTTCGCGCGCTCCGCAGCCGTGGGATCGAGTTCCTCGGCCTGCCACACGAGTACTACGCCTCGCTGCCCGACCGGGTCGGTGATGTCGGTGTACCCATGGACACCCTGGAGGAACTCGGCATCGAAGCCGATCGCGACGAGGAGGGCTATCTCCTGCAGATCTTCACCAAGCCTGTCCAGGACCGGCCGACCTTCTTCTTCGAGATCATCGAGCGCCACGGGTCACGGGGCTTCGGCGTCGGCAACTTCAAGGCGTTGTTCGAGGCCATCGAGCGCGAGCAGGAGAAGCGCGGCAACCTCTAGCTCAGGGCTCACCGATCGGCAGCGGGCCAACGTAATTCAGAGTCGTAGAGCCGTACTCTGTATCGGCAGGCCCACCGATACCCTTCAGCACAATCGTCTCCTGACCGTCCTGTAAGACGACGTCGATCGAGAATGTCGACTTCCCTGTTTCCGGCACGGATCCGAACGCGGGGTTGGTCCGTCGAACGACGTACGCCCATTCGCCACTCAAGCGAAAGTCAGGCGTGACTTCCCCACGGAATGCCAGGGTGAATTTCGCCCCTAGCGGCCCTCCGGGCCAATCGCTCAGTCCGATCCACCACACGCAACTGCCCACCTGGCGCAGGTAAAACACGGTCGAATTCCCGTGCCAAATCCCAGTGAGATCAATCCGGTTGCCCGCCGGTGTCAGCAGTTCGACCGGACCGCACTCCTGAGTCCCAAGCTGACTTGACGCGGGCGTTGTGGCCGAGGTGCTCGGGCCCGTCCCGGATGGCGCAGTACAGGCCACCGCGATGGCAGCCACGAACGCCACCAGGAAGCTAGTCGGTAACGGCAAGGATTTCACGGTCCCGAGTAATGCCTTTCAATACATGCCGGCCGCGCGATTCGACTGTCAGTCCAGAACCAGCAACCAGATCCGCGGTGGTGCTCGACAGCAGCACCTCGCCAGGCCCGGCCCGACTTACTCTGCAGTCGGGCCACTGGAGACGATTGTGGCACGCGGCTCAAGCTGTCAGCCGGACGGCGAGGCGGCCATGTCAGTCCGCGTGTACCAGTTGCAGCGGGTCAGGACAGGTCCCCGGTAAGCCCGTACAGCCGGGGGCCGGGACGGACGGCTCTCGGTCTTCGACCAGGTGGACCACCCCATCGACAATCTCGACGCGGAAGGTGATTGGTCCGTACTGCCAACGATCCCCGGGGTAGCTGCCGAACACCTTGGCGAATTCCCCCGCAATTCGGAAGTTCGTCCCCAGCCGCCCGTGGAACTCCCGGATCCAGGCAATCTCCCCGGGGGCGTCCGGGAAGGAGATGGTCTCGACGAGCCAGACGCAATCGCCGGTCCGGCGGGCGAGGACAGTCACGATGTCGGCCGGGTAGGGATAGTCGACATGTCGGTATGGACCCTGGATCTCCACCCGCGAACCGTCTGGAGCACGCAGCGAAATCTCGCTGCCAGCGTCGCAGAACGAGAGCGCGCCGGGGTCCTCGTCCTGACTGGGCGCCAAGCTCTCGGTCACGGAGCCAGCTGGACTCGGCGAGGCGGTACATCCCGCCAGCAGGAGCGCCGCAATCACGGCCACCTGACCAAAGAGTGCTGGACGAGGTCCGATGGGCATGGCGCAGTATCGCCGGGGCGGTAGCATCGGTCCATGCTCGTCCAACTCGACCAGATTCGGGCCGCCGCGGAGCGGATCAGGGGCGTGGCCGTTCGCACGCCGCTCTTGCGCTGGGACGACGATGTCTGGCTCAAACCGGAGAGCCTGCAGCCGGTGGGTGCGTTCAAGATGCGCGGCGCCTACAACCGGCTGTCGACCTTGACCGATGCCGAGCGCATCGCCGGGGTGATCACCTACTCCTCGGGCAACCACGGCCAGGCGGTCGCTCGCTGCGCACGCCTGCTCGGGATTTCGGCGGTGATTGTCATGCCATCCGATGCCCCCGCCCTGAAGGCGGACCGGGTCCGGGCCGATGGCGCCGAGCTCATTCTGTCCGACCCCGGCAACGACGCCCGTCGAGCCCTGGCCGAGCAGTTGGCCGTCGAGCGCGGGTTGACGCTGGTACCGCCGTACGACGACGCGCAGATCATTGCGGGACAGGGCACCTGCGGGCTCGAGATCTGCGAGGACCTGCCCGAGGTGGCCGAAGTGGTCGTGCCGGTCAGCGGTGGTGGCCTGATCAGCGGGATCGCCGCCGCGGTCAAGGCCCTGCAACCCGCGGCGCGGGTGATCGGGGTGGAGCCGGAGTACGCAGCCGATGCCGCCGACTCGCTGGCGGCCGGCGAAATCCGGGCGTGGACCACCGAGCAGACCCACCGCACCATCGCCGATGGCCTGCGGGTCAACCGGATCGGCGACCTGCCATGGGAGCATCTGCGAGTACTGGTCGACGGAATCGTGACCGTCAGCGATGAGTCCATGCGCGAGGCCATCCGCCAGGCGGCGCGCCGGGCGCGGCTGGTACTCGAGCCCTCCGGTGCCGTGCCGCTGGCGGCTCACCTGGCCGGGGCCCTGGGTCCTGTCCGCGGTCCACGGGTGCTGGTCCTGAGCGGGGGCAACGTGGATCCTGCTTTGTTCGCGGAGGTGATGGCCGAGTGACCGAGGACGAACTGCGGCCCATCACCGCCCTGTTCGCCGATATCACCGGCTCGACGAGCCTGGGCGAGCGGCTCGCCCCCGACGAGGTCAAGGCGATCATCGGTGAATGCGTGACCCGCATGAGCCGGGCGGTCGAGGACTACGGCGGCATGGTGCAGGCGTACCAGGGCGATGGGATCTGTGCCTACTTTGGTGTGCCGACCGCCCACGAGGACGATCCGGAACGTGCGGCGCGCGCGGCACTCCGGATTGTCGAGGAGATGGCGGCATACGCCACGGACGCGGAGCAGGCCTGGGGCATCGCTGGCCTGAACGTGCGGGTCGGCCTGAACACCGGGCCGGCGGCGGTGGGCACGGTCGGGGCGGAAACGCCCGGCATGGTCGCACTGGGCGATACCACCAACGTGGCCGCCCGGCTCGAATCCAACGCCGCCGCCGGGACGGTGGCTGTCGGCGAAGCGACCGCCCGCAGGCTCACCGGCGGATTCACTCTCCAGCCGCTTGGACCGATCGCTGTCAAGGGGCGAGCCGAACCAGTCACTGCCTGGCGCCTGGTCGGTGCCGCGCCAGCCGCCGACGCTGCGCCCGAACGACCGCTATTCGGGCGCGACCCCGAGCAGCGCGACGCCGCCGAAGCCATGGCGGCTCTGGTCGGCGGACGGGGCGCCGTGGTTGTCATCGGTGGCGATGCGGGCATTGGCAAGACGAGCCTGCTGCGGGTCATGCATCGCCACGCCACCGCGCAGGTCGTCTGGCTGGAGGGACATTGCCGGTCGTACGGCGGCGCCACCTTTGGACCAATGGCCGATCTCCTCCGCTCGTGGCTGGGCGTGACCGATGCCGAGCCCGACTTGGCGGTTCGAACACGGTTGCGCGTCCAACTCGGCTCGCAAGCCGATGCGCTCATGCCAGCGCTATCCCGGATCCTGGGCATTCGCCCGGGGCCGGGCGCTACCGACCCGCTC
>JAHFBB010000093.1 GCA_023250255.1 Chloroflexota bacterium
GGCCGCAGTGGCGGCCCTGGCCGGACTGAGACTTGGTGATGCGCTCAGCCTGCTGTCGGTGCTGGTGGTGATCAGCCTCGCGGTCGCGGCCGAGTGGGCGATCGGGCGGGCGGATCGGAGATGAGCCTGCCGTGGTCGCCGAGCCCGCGACCCGGAGGGGCTGACATCTTCGACGGGCCTGCGTCGCAGGCCGACCTGCTGGCTGAGGCATACGACCTCGAGCACGACCAGGTGACCGAGGACCTCCTGTTCTATCGCGAACTGACCCGCCGGGTTCGAGGCGCGGTTCTGGATCTTGGGTGCGGCAGCGGCCGCCTGTTTCGCACCTATCTGGACGGCGGGGCCAGCCGAGTGGTCGGGGTGGACGGTTCTCCGGCAATGCTTCGCCGCGCGCAGGCTCGGCTGGCCGCGGATCCAATCCTGGGCGCCGCGGCCGCGGATGGTCGGCTGGAACTTGTCGAGGACGACGTCCGGACGGTTCGTCGGAAGGATCGGTTTGCCCTGATCGTGGCGGCCGGAGTCGTGCCCCACCTCGATGGCCCCGAGGAGGGACTGAGCCTGATTGGTCGCATGGCCCGCCTACTGTCACCCACCGGCATGGCGGTTCTCGACGACCTCGGTCCGGCCGGCCTGCCGTCGGCCGACATGCCGCTGGCGGTGGACTGGCACGGGGAGAGCGCCGGACGGGAATTCGTGCGCCGGAGTGAACTCGTTCGCCGCGAGGCACCCGAGGGACTGCGCATCAACTTCTCGACGATCCTGGACCTGACCCAGACGGATGGTACGAAGGTTCGTCTTCCGGCCTCGTATCGGCTCTGGTATCCATCTCCTGCAGTGTTATCTGGATTGGTTGAAGCGGCCGGCCTGGTGGTTGCCGCGGTCTACGGGTCACATGATCTGGACCCGCTCGACGACGGTAGTGGGCGTGCCATCGTGCTGGCCCGCCGGAGCCGAAGCCGGCCGGCGCGCGGCCTCGTTCGCACAAAGGGAGACAGGGTCTGAACGTTGGGAGTTGAGCAAATTCGGTTACTGGTCGTGGAGGACGTCCCGCAGGTGGCGTCCCACATTCGCGCGCTCCTCGCGGCTCAATCGCAGATCACCATCCTTGACGTGGTGACCCGCGGCGAGCGCGCGGTGGGCGTGGTGGGTGAGCTCCATCCCGATGTGGTCATCGTCGACGCGCTGCTCCAGGGTCGCCCGGGTGGGCGAACGGTGGCCAGCATGATCCGTCAGGCAGAGCCATCGGCGGGGATCGTCATGCTGACCGTCCCCCAGAACCCGATCCAGGAGGATGCCGAGCACGGCATCGACACCGTCCTGACCATGCCACTCAACGGGTTCGACCTGCTCCTCGCCATTCGCCGGGCGGCCGAAGAGCGGCGCGGCCAGTCAGGACATGGACGTTCGATGGTGATCAGCCTGTTTTCGCCGAAGGGCGGAGTGGGTCGGACGACCCTGGCCTTCAACCTGGCGGTGGCGCTGGCGGGGGATGGTCCTGTCTGCCTGGTGGACGGCTCCATTCAGTTCAGCGACCTGCGGGGGCTCCTGCGGGTGCCGCCCACGGCGCCGTCCATGCTCGACCTGCCCACCGAACGTCTCCGCGAGGGCGACATGTCGGAAGTCATCTGGCGGGATCCGTCCGGCATTGACGTGCTGCTGGCCCCCCCGCGCGTCGAAATGGCCGAGATGGTCACCACTTCCGACCTGGAGAAGTTCCTGTCACTCTTGCGCCGGATGTACGCCTACGTGGTGGTCGATACCCGGGCCTCGCTGGACGAGGATGTCCTGGCGATCCTGGATGGATCGGATCGGATCCTCCAGGTCCTCGCGTTCGACGCCATGGCCATTCGGTCGCTGGCCATGGCCCGCGAGACGTTTGCCGCCATCGGCTATTCGCCGGGCAAGCTGTCGGTCGTGCTCAACCGAGCCGATACCGCGGGGGGCATTGACCGGGCCGATGTCGAGGCTGCCCTGGGCGGCCCGATTGATTTCGAGATCGTGTCCGATGGCCGGCTGGTCCTGGCCGCCAACAACGAGGGCGTGCCGTTCGTCTCGGCCAGTCCCGACGCACCCATCGCGGCCGGTGTGCGCGCTATCGCCGCATCCCTGACCGCCGGGCGAACGCTGCCGGTCGCCAGCCCGGTTTCGCACTGAGGTGGGGCAGGCCCGCGGATCGGACCCGCGGCCAATTGCGGTCTTCGATTCGGGGGTTGGCGGGCTGACCGTCCTGTCCGAGATTCGCCGCCGGCTGCCGGACGAGGCCACCCTGTACCTCGGTGACAACGCTCGCGCGCCGTACGGCCCCCGGCTGGCGGCCGAAGTCCGCGAGTTCACCGCCGAAGCGGTTGGTTGGCTCGAGTCACAGGACGTCAAGATGCTGGTCCTCGCCTGCAATACGGCCACCGCCCAGGCCCTGCCGCTGATCCGCGACGCGGCCTCGGTACCGGTGATGGGCGTGGTCCGGCCTGGTGCGGTGGCTGCCGCGGCAGCCACCCGCAGCGGGCACGTGGTGGTGGTCGCCACCGCCGGCACCGTCGCCTCGGGGGCGTATGCCGCCGCCATCGCCGAAGCGGACCCCGCCCTGACCGTGACTCAACAGGCGTGCCCCGATCTCGTCCCGCTGGTGGAGGCGGGGGTGATCAGCGGTCCGCGGCCGCGCGAGGCGATTGCCGCCTACCTTGCGCCCGTCTTGGCGGCTGATCCGGCGGTGGACACGCTCCTCCTGGGCTGTACCCACTACCCGCTCCTGCGAGCCGAATTCGAGGCCGTTGCCGGGCCGACGGTGGCGGTCGTGGATTCGGCGTTCACTACCGCCCTTGCGCTCGAGGATCTGCTGGACGCCATCGGAAACCGTGCCCCGACCGGTTCGACTGCCAACCATCGGCTGGCCACGACCGGGCCGGCGGAGGCATTCCGCCGGGTCGCCGAAGGCGTGTTCGGCGTACCGCCCGGACCGGTCGAAGAGGTCGCGATTAGACTGCGCGGGTGACGCGCAATACGTCCCGCCTGACGGCGGGCATTCTCGTCGGCGGACTGTTGGCCGCCGGAGCCGCGGTTGCCCACCGGGAAATCGCGCGGCGGGCCCGTGGTCCGCTCATCGATTGGCCGGAGGTCCGCTCGCTCGCCCGTGGTCGCCTGCGCGCGGGCGGGGCCATTGCCCTGGGCCCTGCGGACCGCGCCCTGGCCGAGGCCGCCTACGCGCAGGCGGTGGCGATCATCGAGCCGCGGATTGCCGCCCAGATGGGGGCCGTCCTGCCGGAGCCGCTGGAGACCCCGCGGGCGATCGATCGGTTCGAGTGGCTCGACCTCAACCTGGCCACCTTCCAGGAACTTCTCGGCCGCGTCGAGGAGATGGTCGCCAGCCGGACGGCCACACAGCACGGCGCTGCAGTTGGGTTGAGCAAAATCGCGAATCGGTTCATCGGTACCCGCCAGTTGGCGTACCTGTTGAGTTTTCTCGGCACCCGGGTGCTGGGGCAGTACGACCTCAGCCTGCTCGCCAGCCAGGCGGACAGCCGCGGTCGGCTGTACCTGGTCGAGCCCAACATCCGCGCCACGGCCGCCGGACTGGTCATTCCGCTGGCGGATTTCCGGGCATTCATCACCATCCACGAGGCCACCCACGCCTTCGAGTTCGAGGCGCATCCCTGGGTGCGACCCTATTTCCGCGGTCTGGTTGAGGAAACACTCGATCGGATGGTTGCGGACCCGGGTCGCCTGATCCAGCGGATCGGCCGAGCGATCCAGGCGGGCGAGGGCCACTGGCTCGAACGCGTGCTGACCCCCGAGCAGCGGGATGTGTTCGTCAGGACCCAGGCGTTGATGGCCGTGCTGGAGGGATACGCCAACCACGTCATGCACGCCGTCGGCGCAGAGATCCTGCCGAACTTCGAGGAGGTCCACCGCCGATTCGAGGAACGGAATCAGCGGAGGAGTGGGGTCGAGCGGTTCGTGCTGCGCCTGACCGGACTCGACCTGAAGATGGAGCAGTACACCGCCGGCGAGCGATTCGTGCAGACGGCCCTCGCCGAAGGGGGACCCGAGGCGCTGACCCGGCTGTGGAGTGGACCGACTATGCTGCCGACCCTGGCCGAGATCGCCGACCCATCCGACTGGCTGAGACGAACCACCCCACCGCAGACCGCGCGCCGGGCATGACCCCCGAAGAGCCGGTCGTCGTCCTGGCCACGCCGGTCTTCGGTGCGCCGCTGACCGATGAGATGGTGGCGCGGATCGAGGCGGTCGGTGGCGTCCGCGTGACCCGCATGTCACGGGATGGGCTGGTCCACGCCGACGCGGAGGAGACCCTTGGTCGGGCGGAGATCCTGCTGCGCGGGTTCATCGCGGTTGCCACTCTGGACCATGTCATCGAACGAGCCCCGCGGCTGGCGTGGATCCACTCCGTATCGGCTGGCGTGGACCAGGTCGTCACTCCACTTGGTCGCTCTCGCGGGCTCCAGATCACCAACGCCAGGGGAGTGTTTTCACGACCGATTGCCGAATACGTGGTCATGGCCTGCCTGGGAATATCCCGCCGCCTGCCGGAGCTGCTCGACCTCCAACGCGAGCGGACCTGGCAGCCGCTTCCCGGCGACGAGCTCGGCGCGAAGACCGTGGGGATCGTGGGCTACGGCAGCATCGGCGCCGAGGTCGCCCGCCTGCTGGCACCGTTCCGACCGCGGATCCTGGCCACCCGCCGCCACCCCGAGCGCGGCGCCGGGGTGCCCGGGGTCGAATTGCTCGGGCTGGACGGCCTCGACCGCCTCCTGGCCGAGTCGGACTACGTGATCCTCGCCGCTCCGCTGACCGATGCCACCGCCGGACTGATCGGCGAGGAGCAACTCGGCCGGATGCGGCCCGGTAGCTGGCTGATCAACATCGCC
>JAHFBB010000094.1 GCA_023250255.1 Chloroflexota bacterium
ATCGTTTGTGCAGCGCCGTCGCCAGCGTCAGGCAGCGCACCGCGTGCCCGGTCCCCTGGGTTGCCGAGGCATCGCAGCGAAACAGCGCGCGGCGTCCCGGGGTTGGCGATTTGTCCACGAAGGCTCCAACTGCGATCGGTTCCGGCGCACCACCGAGCCAGACGGTAATACTAGGACTGTGGCTAATCGTCTATCCGAGCCCGAGGCGGTCGTGGCGCAGACCTTTACCTTGGGCGGCCGTACGTTCGGACCCCATTCGACCCTGGTCGTGGCCGAACTATCGGCCAATCACCGCGGCGAACTCCCTCAGGCCCTCGCCCTGGTTAGAGCGGCGGCTGAGGCGGGGGCGGATGCGGTAAAGCTGCAAACCTACACCCCGGACACAATCACCCTGGACATTGACCGGCCCGAGTTCGAGGTCCATTCGGGCACGGTCTGGGATGGACGGACCCTCTACGACCTATATCGAGAGGCCTATACGCCCTGGGAGTGGCACGCCCCCCTGGCCGCCGAAGCAATGAGACTTGGGCTCCTTTGGTTCTCCTCGCCATTTGACCGCACGGCGGTGGATTTCCTCGAAGACCTGAAGGTGCCGGCGTACAAGATCGCTTCACCCGAACTGGTCGACATCGGACTCATCGACCGGGTCGCCAGGACAGGGAAGCCGCTGGTCATATCGACCGGGATGGCAACCCTGTCGGAGATCGACGAGGCGGTGGCCGCTGCCCGGGCCGCAGGAGCCAGCCAGATCGCGATCCTGAAGTGCACCAGCGCTTACCCGGCCCCCGCGTCCGAGTTGAATCTCAGGACCCTTCCCGAACTGGCCAGGCGCTTCTCCCTGCCGGTGGGCCTGTCCGACCATTCGCTCAGCCCGACGGTCCCGGCGATTGCGGTGGCCCTCGGGGCCGTTATCGTCGAAAAGCATCTGACCCTATCCAGGTCCGAGGGTGGGCCGGACAGCGGCTTTTCGCTCGAGCCCGGAGAGTTCGCCGACATGGTCAGCGCCATCCGGACGGCTGAAGAGGCGCTGGGCCAGGTGTCGTTCGAGCCGACGGTTAGCGAGGCGGCAACCCGCGCGCTGCGCCGGTCACTGTTCGTGGTCGCCGACATCGATGCGGGCGAACTCTTCACTGACGACAATATCCGAAGTATCCGGCCCGGCGCCGGGCTGCATACCCGCCACCTACCGGAGATTCTCGGGCGGCGCGCCATCCGATCAATCCGTCGTGGGACACCCCTGAGCTGGGACTTGATCGACGAGCCTGAACGGTGACCGACTCGGGACGGGTCGTCGCAATTATCCAGGCGCGGATGGGGTCAGCCCGCCTCCCGGGCAAGGTCCTGGCCGACCTTGCCGGCCGCCCGATGATCGACCACGTGGTCGAACGGGCACGCCTGATCAAGGGTGTCCACGAGGTGGTCGTCGCCATCCCGGACCTCGATGATGACGACCAGCTGTACCAGCACCTGAGCGAGCGCCGGATCCGGGTTGTCCGCGGACCTGCGGAGGACGTCCTGAGTCGATTCGTGGTCGCGGCCGAGGCTGCAGGCGCGGACACCGTCGTGCGGATTACTGCCGACTGTCCCGTGCTCTCGCCAACGGTGTCAGGTCGAACGCTCGAATTGTTCCGGAGCACCTCGGGGGCGGACTATGCCTCGAATACGCTCCAGCGGACATTCCCGCGGGGGTTCGACACGGAGGTCCTGTCGGCGGCGGTCCTTCGCCAGGCCTCGGCGGATGCGACCGACCCGAGCGAGCGGGAACACGTCACCGCCCACGTCTGGCGCCGACCGGGTCAGTACAGGCTGGTCGGCCTGCAGGACGCCACCGACCGCAGCAATTGGCGCCTGACGGTCGACACGCCCGAAGATCAGGCGGTGATCCGGGCGCTGTTCGCCGCCCTCGAGATGACCTCGATTCCCGACTACCCCGAGATCGTGGATGCCATCGAGCGTGACCCTCTTCTCCTGTCGGGGAATCAGGTCGTTGCCCAGGTTGATCCCTTCCGCTAGTCCTCGCTGGCCGCGGGCCGCGTCGCCCAGGCCTGGCGAGTCCCCAGGGCAATGATCCAGACCAAGGTCCAGATCATGACCCCGTAGCGAGCGTGGGCGATGCCCACCGTGGAGACCTCCAGGATGGCAACGAACCCGACCAATATGGCTGGAATCCAATTCCGGCGTGCCATTGCGATCCCGAACGGGACCAGGTACAGCGTGGCCAGGCCAACGATGCCGAGGTTCGCGAGTGCCCAGGCGGGGCCGTTGTGTGGGGTAATTGCCCGCTGCAGGAACGATGGTTCCGTCGGTCGGGTGAATTCCCAGGCCCCCAGTCCAGAGCCGATGATGGGCTGGCGTAGCCAGACGGTGAGCGACGCCTGGACGAGCGCGCTGCGGCTCGTCGTGGACGGGTCGTCAGGCCCCTCGGAGATGTCAGGATCGGGCATCGGCGACCCGGACGCGATCGACAGGGCGTACGCCAGCGGATTGAGGGTCGTCATTCGCGGAACGGCAACGCTGGCCAGCGATACCGAAACAATGAGCACTGTTACCCCGACCGCCAGACCAGCCGCGGCGGCTCCGACGGCGCGCCTGGTGGCAACAATCCTGGCGAACGCCCAGCGGCCGCTGGCCAGCGACAGGCCGCCGGCGAAAATCAAGATGCCCGTCCGATACTGTGTGGCAAGGAGGGCCGCGGCCGCCAGGGCGCAGGCCAGCGCTACCAGCCACGGTCGCGGTCGGTGCACCGCCGGTACCAACAGGAGCGTCACCGAACCGAGCGCAATGGCGGACGCGGCCACGTTGTTGTTCCACCCGGGGAGCGTCGGGCGAGGCAAGGTGAACCCGGCCCACAGGCTGCCGAGATCCAAATCCATCGCCCTGGCCGCAGCCTTCAAGGCCACCACGGCCAGGATCTCCACGGAAAGGAGCACGGCTGCCAGGCCGAACATCTGGACCACGGCCCGGAGCGTCCGATCGTACGGGATGTCGCGAACACTCCCCGCCACCAGCAGAATCATGCCCATCGCCCGGAGCGGGACAGTCCCCCAGAACAATGCAGCCGTGGTCGGGATCGCTTGATCCTGCCATCCCGCCCAGAGCGCGCTGAGCGCACTCAGGCCAATGCCACCGGCGACGATCAGGGACCGCCGGTCGATGCGGCCGCGCGTCCGGAGGAGGGCGACCGCGAGCACGATGTCAGGCAGGATGAACCACGGGCGCAGGGCCTCGGAGCCGTCAAAGTTGGGCCATCCATCGACCAGAACCCGGGGGACGAGGTGGTCGGCGGTGTAGGGGGACAGGAGATAGAACCCGATAACCACCGCGAGGAGCGGCGTCCCGCTCCGCCAGAGGACTGCGAGCAACAGCAGACTCCACGCCAGTCCCAGCCCAATGGCCGCTGCTTCAGTCAGTCGACGCCTCGCATGTAGTCATTCAGATCCCCCCTGAGAATTCGGGGCGGGCAGGTGGCAGTGTACCCGCCGAGGCTCAGGGTGATGCCACCGCCTCCAGGAACGCCGCGACCCGACCTGCTGAGCCGCCGTCGAGCGGACCCACGGCGGCTGCGATCGCCGCTCGTCGGCTGACGAAGTACGCCCCGCCAGCCACCTCGGCCACAGCCTGGGCAACGCCCTCGGGCGTTCCAGTGACGGGCAGGTCCAGGTCGCTGAGTTGGGACGTGGGATCCTCGTCGGAAAACGCGATTCGCACGACAGGCGTTCCGGCGGCAAGGCTTTCAAGGGCAACGGTCGATTCGTGGACAAGGACGACGTCGGCCGCGTCAAGGAGCGGCTTCATTGGCTCGTATTGCAGGATCGTGACCCAAGCATCCGCCTGCTCCCGGCGGATCAGCTGCCGAATGAACGACCAATCGCGCCATCCGGGGTGGAGTTTGATTGTCAGCCGCGACCCTGGCAGCAGTCGCCGGCTGGCCAGGACGACCTCGACGACGACGGTGTTCAGTGCCTCCGAGGCGGGGCTGAGGGCCAGCAGCAGCGACATGCCGCTCCCTGCCGGGCGTGGCGAGCCGCCACGCCCGGTCAGAGCGTCGTCGAAGCGAGGATTCCCAAGAACGTGGATGACCGATGGGTCGGTCCCATTCGCAATGAACCAGCCGCGAGCCGTCGTCGACCAGACGACGAGATGGTCGGCGATGACCGGCAGCATGCCAATCCGCGCCTGGGGCATTCCGTGCTGGAGCAGGACCGATGCAACTCCCTGTGCACGTGCTGCCTGTACAACCAGGCGACCAACCCGGTGCTGGTCGCTGGTCACTGCGACCGCAGCCGCTGCGGTTCGGTCAAGGAAGCGCCGAATGGACTCTCGTTCGGGAACCAGCCAGGGCATGGATCTCAGGACCAGCGCCCGGAGCGATCCAAGTGCCTGGGCCGAGACGTCCACGCCGGCGAGGGGCATGACCGGTGGCTCAGCCGCCATCGCCTCCCACAGTCTATGGATCGCCTGCGACGCATCATGCAACTGCTGGCGCTGTTCCGACAGGGGAAGGAGAAGCGACTGGGGGGCGAGCCCCTCGCGGTTGAGTGCTCGGTGGACGCGAGGGTCCGTCGTGGCGATGCCGCCCAGCTGGTCCCCGAGAGCGTGGGCAACCCGTATGCCGGGCTCCATCATCGACGGCGTCGGGATCTCGATAACGATCACCGGCGTCCGGGGGCCCGAGTGTCCGGCTTGGGATCTTCCTCGGGCAAGGACGCGAAGGCCCGCCTGGCGAATCGCCCGGTCCAAGCCCAGTTCCTTGAGTCGCGTCATTGGTGACACGCGGCCGGAAGGAACACCAATCTCAATCAGGGCCAGCCGAAACAGGATTTGGTACGCCTCGACGTGGGTCGCCCACCCCATC
>JAHFBB010000095.1 GCA_023250255.1 Chloroflexota bacterium
TTTGCCAGACCGGCAGCGGGAATGTCGGTCATGCCCAACTCGATCAGCACCCTACTGGCGGTGGCCAGCTGGCCCTTGCCGCCGTCCACGATGAGCAGATCAGGCAGTGCCCAGCCGCCAACGTCTTCGTCCGCCCCGACCGCCGCGGTGCTCAGGGCTCCGGTCTCGGCCCGCAGTTTCGCCGCGCGCGACAGCCGGCGGCGCAGAACCTCGTCCATCATTCGGAAGTCATCCGGCGTCTCCTCGCCCCGGATCTGGAAGCGTCGATATTCCTTCGGTGCCGGAGCGCCGTCGATGAACACGACCATGCTGCCGACCGCGCTGGTGCCCTGGATGTTGCTGATGTCGTAGCACTCGATCCGCCGCGGCGGTCGGGGCAGGCCGAGCGCCACCGTCAGGCCGGCGAGTGCCTCGTCCCGCTTCGCCTGGTCGGCCAGCCATTCCGCCCGATCGCGGCTGAGGGCCTGCGCCGCATTCTGACCAGCCATGACCACCAGTTCTCGCTTCTCGCCGCGCTGGGGCACCGCAACCTCCACCGGTCCTCCGCGTCGCTCCGCCAGGTAGCCGCGCAGGCCGTCGGTATCGGAGGGCGCCAACGGCACCAGCACCGACCGCGGAATCCGTTCGGTTGCGCTGTAGTACTGCTGGAGGAACGATGCCAGCACCTCGCCATCGGTCACGTCGCCGGCGCCTTCGACCACGAAATGCTCGCGGCCAATCATCTTTCCGTTGCGGATGACCAGGACCTGCAGGGCCGCCTCGTTGCCCTCCCGCGCCAGACCGATGACGTCGTGTTCCGCTCGACTGAAGGCGGCCACCTTCTGGTCCTCGATCGTTCGTTCGACGGCCTTCAGCTTGTCTCGCGCCACGGCAGCCGCTTCGTACTCCATGGCGTCCGCGTGAGCCGACATTTCCCGGCGCAGTCCGTCGGCGATCCCCTCCTGGCGCCCCTCGAGAAAGTCCACGACCTCATCGATCGTCTGGCGATACTCGGCGGTGCCCACCGCACCGATGCATGGTCCCTGGCAGCGCTTGATGTGGAACAGCAGGCACGGTCGCTCGAGAACAGGCTTGCCCTCGGGAATGTCGAGATCACAGGTCCGGAACGGGAAGATCTTGCGGAGCAGCCGCAGGCTGTCATCGACCGATGAGGCGGAGGCATACGGCCCGAAATACCGACTGCCGTCGCGAACGAGTCGCCGCGTTCGCACGATCCGCGGGAAGTCCTCGCCCAGGGTGATCTTCACGAATGGGTAGGACTTATCGTCCCGCAGCCGGATGTTGAACCGCGGCCGATGCTCCTTGATGAGGTTGCATTCGAGGAGGTAGGCCTCGCTGATGGTCGTGGTGGTGATGACCTCGATATCGGTCACCTCTTCGACCATTCGCACGATGCGCGGCTCGTGGCGGGCCGACGGAGCGAAGTACGAGCGCACCCGGTGGCGCAGCGAGTCAGCCTTGCCGACGTACAGGACGCGCCCGCCGCCCGCACGGAACAGGTAGACCCCCGGCGCAGCCGGGAGGTTGCGCAGAGCGGACGCGGGAACCATCGTGCCGATTGTAGGCCGGACTGCCTCAGGTACCGGCGGAGGCGGTCGGGGTCGGGATGGGGGTCGGGATCGGCTCGGCGAGTTTGGCGGTGAGGTACGCGTGCAGGGGCGCATAGTCGCTCCCCGAACTGCGACCGATGACCACCAGCACGTACTGACCGGTGTCGCTGCTGCTCGCCTCGAGGATGACGCCCTGTTCGAGGCTGATGCGGGCATCGGGACTCAGTGAACCCGAGAGGAGCAGCAGGTCAATGGCGCTGACATCGGTGTTGAAGTGGCCGGGCAGAGCGTCCATCACCGCCAGGGCCGGGCCGAGCGATGCCGCTCCCCCGCCGCCCATCTTCGTGCGGAGCGCGCTGAGCACCCGCTGCTGACGCGCGGAGCGGGCAAAGTCGCTCGATTCCTCGGAAACGCTGGTGTACCGGGTGCGCGCGTAATCCAGCGCGTGGGCGCCGTCCAGCTCGATCACGCCCGCGGCGAACTCTCCCGCGTCCCATCGACCGGCGTGGTAGGACGTCTCGTTGAAGGTGTAGGCGAACGCCCGCGGATTGTCGATCGTCACGCCACCGACCGCATCGACCGCAGCGCGCAGACCGGCGAAATCCAGGGCAATCCAGTGGTCGATCTGCAAGCCGGTAACCTGGCTCAGGACCTCAGCGGAGGCGATCCCGGCTTCGTTGATCCCGCCGGCGGCATAGCCCAGAGCGAACACCTCGTTGATCTTGCCGTTGGCCGGCATCCGCGGGGAGCCCTCCACCCACAGGTCGCGAGGAATGGCGATCAAGGTGGTCGTGTCGGTGGCCGGATCCAGGGACAGGATGTTGATTGAGTCGGCCAGGTAGGTGCCGCCGTGCCCTGGCTCGCCGGCGTAGCCGAATATCGCCACGTTCACCCGTTCGTCGCCCTCCAGGGCCAGCAGCAGTGAGCTCGACAGGGATCCCGAGGTGCTGACCGCGTCGTTGAAAGCAGCCACCCGCTGCCAGAGGAGGTATCCGCCGACCGACAACCCAGCCACGATGATCAGGCTGACAGTCAGCAGCAGCCTCTTGGGAGACACGCTGCGCGGCGCGCCGGCGATGTCATCGGTTGGCTGGGAAAACCAGCGGGGGTCCAGTGACGGGTCGCGGGCCAGCCGTTCTGCGCGCTTCGCTTCTCGGATTCGTCGGGTACGGGTCATCGGCCGAGCGTGGGCTCGGCTGTCGGGACGGCGCGTCATGTGATTGGCATGGGGCGCCGCGAAGGATAGCGTCCAATCCGCAAGTCATCCGGCAGTAAGCGGGGGTGGGCAGGATAGGCAGATGTCGTCGTCCGCCCCCCAAACCGTCGACGAGATCCTCGCGAGCCTGGATCCGGATCAGCGCGCGGCGGCTGATGCGCCTGACGGTCCACTCCAGATCGTCGCTCCGGCAGGCAGCGGCAAGACGACCACGCTGGTCGCCCGCCTGGCGGTCTTGCTGTCCCGTGGCGTCCCGGCGGAACAGATCGCCGTGCTGACCTTCAACCGCGATGCGGCGACCGAGTTGAGCCAACGGATCGCTGCACGCTTGATCACGGTGGTTCCAGACGCCGGAGCGGTCGAAGTACGGACCTTCCACGCCCTCGGACGCCAGATCCTGTTGTCTGACGGGGCATCCGTTCGGGTGGTACCGGACCGGCTGCCACTCCTGCGCCGAGCCCGCCGCCAGGTCGCCGCGCGGCACGGTCTGCCGCTCGAGGATCTGCCGTCGCTTTCCGTGCTCGAGGACCATCTGGGCGCGGCCGAGCCGGTCGATCCCGCCCGGGACCTACTGCGCGAGGTGGTCGACACCTATCGGTCGCTCCTGGCTCTTCAGGGCACGACCGATTTCGATCGGCTCGTTCTCGACGCGCTCGATCGGCTTGAACACGACCCTGTTCTGCGGCGAGCCTGGCAGGGAAAGTTCCGGCATCTGCTGGTGGACGAATTCCAGGACATCGACCCGGCTCAACTCCGGCTTGTCGAACTATTGGCCCTGCCGGAGGACAGCCTGTGCGTAGTGGGCGATGACGACCAGACGATCTATGCCTGGCGCAGAGCCGACGTCCGCCGGATGCTCGAATTCCCGGCACGCCATCCCGGCTGTCGGCGAATCATCCTAGCCACGAACTACCGATGCCCACCGGAGGTGGTCCGTGCGGCCAGCCGGCTTGTCTCGGTGAACCGCGAGCGGGTCCCGAAGCGGATCCTGGCGGTGGGTCGAGGCACCGACTCCCGGCGGATCCGGACGTGGCACCTCCGGGGTCCCGACGCGGCCGACCAGTTGGCCGCGCGCCTGGCACCATGGGCTGGCCTCGACCACCGGGTGGCCGTTCTCGCCCGAACCCGGACCGGGCTCGCGCCCTACCTCATGGCCCTTCTGCGCGCGGGCATTCCCCACGCAACCGCGGTGCCGGCACCCATCGAATCACCGGCGGTGGTTGCCCTGGTGGCTGAACTGCGTGAGGCCGCCGCGCACGCCCCACCCTTCCACGCCCTCCTGGCGCTGCGCTCGGGACGAGGCTGGCGCCGCTCGGATCCGGATGACTCCTTGGCCGATGACGACCACGACGCGCTGGATGCAGCCCTCGGCTGGGCAACCTGGCATCGGCGGGCGGACAGTTACCTGGCCGCGCACGACGCCGCGCTCGAGCGATTGCATCGCCTGCGGAATCCAGCGGCTCCCATTGAGCTCACCACCATCCATGGTTCGAAGGGCCGTGAATGGGATACGGTGGCGGTCGTTGGCCTCGAGGCGGAGACCCTGCCGAACCGGCGATCGGTCGACCAATCAGCCGAACCGGCGCGCGCTCTCGAGGAAGAGCGCCGGTTGGCATACGTCGCGATCACCCGAGCGCGCCAACGGCTCATCCTTGCCTACGATCCAGCTCGACCGTCACCGTTCCTGGCGGAGATGGCCAGCGGGCGGCGGGTCGCCGGACTCCCCGCCGAGCCGGCTACAGCCCGACCTCGGGCGCGACAACCGACAGGAACCTGACCATGTTCGTCACGTGTTCGTCGAATCGCAGGCCAATCTCGTCGGCACCGGCCAGCAGCCACTCGCGCGGGACCGCGCGCGCGAAGGCCTTGTCCTTCATGCGTTTGCGCACGTTCTCCGGCTCAACGTCGGCGAGTTTGCGCGAAGGACGCATGAGCGCCACCGCGACCAGGAATCCGGCGATCTCGTCGCAGGCGTACACCAGGTGGTCCAGGCGGGTCGTGCGCGGAATGCCCAGCTGGTCGTTGTGCCGACGAACCGCGTCCACGACCTCGT
>JAHFBB010000096.1 GCA_023250255.1 Chloroflexota bacterium
CCGTCCAGGTCAATGGGATGCACGCCATCAAGATCATCCCGGAGTATGGCTACCGGATCGCCCGCAGCGCGAGCTTCGACGAGCCGGCCTGGCGGCCGTTCTGGGATGCCGCGACGAAGCTGGGCGTGCCGTTCTTCTTCACCCTGGGCGCCACCCCTGGGTTCGCAGACGAGCGGGCCGGCTTCATCAACGAGCTCAACACCCTGAAGGCCTGGTCCGCGCGGTACCCCGGCACGAAGGTCAGCGTCACCCACGGCTTCCCGTGGCGGGCGTTCCTGAACGCGGATCGCACCGGGTTCGACATGCCGGCCGCGATGTGGGAGCCGTTCCGCGACACGGCGATCCACCTGGAGGTCAGCTTCCCCATCCGGATCGGCGACGTCTTCGACTACCCGTATCGGGAGTGCTGGCCAATGCTGGAGGCGCTGGTCAAGAACATCGGCGCCGACCGGCTGGTCTGGGGCACGGACATGCCGTTCCAGAACCGGTTCTGCACGTACCGTCAGTCGCGCGACTACATCGAGAAGTACGCACCGGCCTTCCTTGGCCGGGGCGAGATCGACGCGATCATGGGCGGCACGGCCGCGCGCCTGCTGGGCCTGCCAGAGCCGTCCGCCGCAGTCGGCGGGTGACCGCCGGCGCGCCCGGGCAGCCCCCCGACGGGCCGCAACGCCGATGCTGGCCAGGCGAACCCTGGACCTGGGGCCACTGAGCCGGACCGTCATGGATCCGGTGCGGGGGCGTGGGACGCGAATGGCCGGTCCCCTCGGCGCCGGGCTGGTGGGTCTGCTGGTCTACGTTCGGACGGCCATGCCCGGCGTGGCGTTCGGCGACTGGGGCGAGATGCAGACGGTGCCTCACGTCCTGGGAGTTGCCCATCCCACGGGCTACCCCACCTACACCCTGCTCGCATGGGCGGCGCAGCTGGTGCCCGTGGGTTCGGTCGCGTACCGGGCGAACCTGCTGTCGGCAGTGCTGGTGGCGGCGACCCTTGCCACGGTTGTTGCGATCCTGGAACGCCTCGACGTCCGGCCCCTGGTGGCATTCGGTGTCGCGCTCGCGTTTGGTGCCGTGGGAACGGTCTGGAGTGCTGCGACCGTCGCGGAAGTGAACGCTCTCCACCTCTTCCTCGCCTCTGTCCTGGTCCTCGCTGCGCTGCGCTGGGCAGACGGACGTGCTCCGCGCGACCTGCTCCTGGGAGGGCTCGTGCTTGGCTTGTCGCTGGGAAATCACCTCCTGACGCTCTTTGTGGGGCCGTTCCTCGTCCTGTTTGTCCTGTGGGTGGGTCGGGCCGATCTGCGGAGGCGGCCCCGGCTGCTGTTCGCAACTGCGGCGGTCACCCTGGCGGGCGTGCTGGTCTACGCGTACGTGCCGCTGGCGGCTGCCCAGAATCCGCCGCTGGCCTACAACCATCCGGTCACCCTCGACGGCGTCCTCTGGCTGGCCACCGGTGTGCAGTTCCGCTACCAGTTGAACGTGTTCTCCGCGAGCGGCCCGGGCGATTTCGTGGCGAACCTGACCAGCCTCGTCTCGGTCCTGGCTGTGCGCGCCACGCCGGTTCTGCCCGTGCTGGGGCTCATTGGCCTGCCGATCCTGGTCCGGCGCCGGCCGGCGGTGGGACTGGCCTTCATGGGAATCTTCCTCGCGGGGGTCTACGTCTGGGCGACGTACCAGCGACTCGAGCACTACCTGCTGGTCCCGTTCCTCGTACTTGCCGTGGGTGCGGCCGTGACGCTGGACGCGGCCATGCACGTGGTGGCGCGGCGTCGCCGGCGGTTCGGCCGGGACGAGCGGGTGGTGGCGGTGGCCTACGCTGCCGGGGCCGCCGCGGTGGGCTTCGCCGTGGTCCTTGCGGCAATCAACTGGAGCGCCGCGGATCGCAGCGCGGACCATTCAGGCGAGCAATACGTCGCGGCCGTGTTCGGCGCCCTGCCTGCCAACGCCGTGATCATCTCCTACTGGGATCCGACGGCGCCGTTGTGGTATGCGCAGCACGTGGAAGGCCAGCGGCCGGATGTGCTGATCGTGGACGACACCAATATCGTGTACGAGAACTGGGGCGATGTTGCGCACCGGATCGCCCCGCTGATCTGCCAGCGGCCGGTGTTTCTCATGCGGGTCGGCGAGAACGACCTGACGCCCATCCGCGAGCGCTGGTCCCTGACACCGTTCCTCACCGTGCGGAGCAGCGCCCTCGCCCCCACCGCGTCCATCGACCAGGCGATCTTCCGTGTGGAGCGGCCCACCAGCGGCTGCTAGATCGTTGCGAGCTCCATGGGGTAGGCCGACAGCACCTCCGGCACGTCGCCCACCACGATCACCTGCTCCGTGCAGTACAGGCCGTCATCTGCCACTGCAGCCGGCTCGCACGTGATGACCATGCCTGTCTCGAGGACGGTGGGGTCGTGCTCCACCATGCTGGGCGGCTCAGTCGCGGTCAGGCCGATGCCATGCCCCAGGCGGCCGAACCCGAGGCCGCTGAGGCCGAGCTGCGCGCTCCGGTCTCGCATGGCACGGGCAATGTCGGCGACGGCGACCCCCGGGCGCGCCATGTCCACACCCACCTGGGTGGTCTCCGCGATGCGCCGCTGTCGGTCAACCTGGCGGGAACTGGGACCGCCCACCACAGCGGCTCGGCAGTAATCGGACCAGTAGCCGTCGGCCGTGAATCCCAGGTCTGCCCAGACCATGTCGCCGCCCTGCAGCTGCCGATCGCGCGGGCCCGCGACGAACCGGGCGTAGCTCCCCGGCCCGCTCGTGATGCCGATCCAGCCCAGTTGCACCCACGTACCGGACCCTGCCGTCCCCGTGATGCCCCCGGTTTCCATGACGGCGGCCACATCGCGCTCTGTCTGGCCGGCTCTTGACACCGCGAACGCGGCAGCGAACCCGTCGGCGGCGGCCCGGCACGCAACGCGCAGGCGCTCGATCTCGCCCGTCTCCTTGATCGAGCGGACGGACCAGATCGCGTCCATGCCGTCGACAAGGTCGATGCCCGGCAGCCGTTCGGACAGGCCGGCGATGTCACCGAAGGTGGCGGCCAGCCGGCTCTCGCGTCCCCGTTCGATGCCTACGCGGCTGCCGGCCAGTCCGGCGCCTGCCAGGAACTCGGCCAGGAGTTCCGTGCCGCCCCTATCCAACGACGCATAGGCGTCCACGTGCAGTCCCGTGTCCGCAGCGTCCGGTGCCACGAACGACGGCAGCAGGAGTCGAGCCTGTCCGTTGGCAGGTACGAGCACCGCAAGCAGCCTCGTGTAGGACGACCACAGCGGAGGCAGCGACACGCCGGTGAGGTATTCGAAGTTCGCACGCTCGGTGTACAGCGCGGCGTCGAGGCCGCGCGCCACGAGGGCATCCTGAAGGCGCCTTGCACGCGCCTGGAAATGGGCCCTCGTGAATGGCAGTACGGGGGCGATTGGCAGAGTAGGTACGCTCATTGGCCGGCCAGAACCTCCATCGCCCGCAGTAGCTGGGCGTCTCCCGAGGCTGCAATGTCCTTGGCGGTCATCGTCCGGATGTCGTCCGGTTCAAGGGGCGCCAGGTTGTCCGCAATGTCCACCTCCAGGTCGGGCTGAATGCCGGTCGGGAAAATCGCGCGACCCGATGGTGTCAGCCACTCCTCGACCCCCAGCCGGATGGCCGAGCCATCCGGCAGACCGAACGTGTTCAACACCGTACCCGTTCCGTACGTCCTCGTGCCGATCAGCTGGCCACGCTTGTTGTCCTGGACTGCGCCCGCCGTGATCTCCGCCGCACTCGCGGAACCGTAATCCACGAGGACGACAAGGGGAATGTCGCCGGCGAGGCCGCCCGGCTTCACCGGGACCGGAACCTCGCTGCCGTCCGCCATGCGCCGGACGTACACGGTTCCAGTCGCCAGGAACTGGCTGGCAACGCCGATCGCGTCGTCCACGTACCCACCCGGGTTGTTGCGCAGGTCCAGCACGATGCCCCGGGCGCGAGCCTGACGTGCCCCCCGCAGCGCCGTGACCATCTGGTCCGTGGTCCCCGATGAGAACTCCGCAATCCGGATGAATGCCAGCGACGTGTCCGGGATCATCGCCCAGCTGACGGCCGGCACAGTGATCCTGGCGCGGGTGATGCTGACAACGACCGGTGCGTTTGCTCCGGCGTGCAGGACGGTCAAGGTCACCGGCGTCCCCTCAACGCCTCGAATCAGCCGCGCGATCTCCTCGATGCTGAGGTTCTCGGCGCTCGTCCCGTCGATGGCGATGATCCGGTCGCCCGGCTGCACCCCGGCGCGCGAGGCCGGCGAGCCGCTTACCACCGACTGCACGAACGGAGCGCCTGCCTGGACACCCAGGTACACCCCGATCCCGGTGATCTCCCCGCTGAGCGACTGAGCAGAGCTCCTGACCTCGGCCGGCGTGAGGAACACCGTATGCCCCGGATCCCCGAGTGCCTCCACCAACCCGTTGAGGATGCCGTAGGTCAGGTCCGTGGGATTGAGCTGGCTCCGCCGGACCCAGTGCTCCTGGATCGTCTTGAGCGCGTCCCACAGGACGCCGAGGTTGGCGGGAGCGTCCGGCGGCACGGTCGCCCCTGGTCCGATGGTGGGGCCGGGCGTGGCACGTGCTGAGGCGGCCGGGGTGGCCCCCTGACCCGGGTTCGCAGAGCCGGGACCCGCGGTGGGGGTCCCACCGGACGGGCCCGGTTGCGATGTGGCAGGGGGGCGCGCGACGCTCGTCGCCCCGGGCGCCTGCGTCGCACGTGGAGTCGCAGCAGCAGTGCCGCGCCATTCCGCCTGGTCAACCGCGATGCC
>JAHFBB010000097.1 GCA_023250255.1 Chloroflexota bacterium
TTACCTACGAGGTCGTCCAGGCCATGACCGATGCGGGCATTGGTCAGTCCACCTGCGTGGGCATCGGCGGCGACCCGATCATCGGCACCAGCTTCATCGACGTGCTGGCCATGTTCGAGACCGATCCGCAGACGGATGCCATTGTCCTGATCGGGGAAATCGGTGGGGACGACGAGGAGCGCGCGGCTGCGTTCATCGGTCGAGAAGTCAGCAAGCCAATGGTCGCGTTCATTGCCGGTCGAACGGCCCCACCAGGACGACGGATGGGCCACGCCGGCGCGATCATCGCGGGTGACAGCGGGACGGCGGGTTCGAAGCGCGACGCGCTGGCTGCGGTTGGGGTCCGACTGGCGGATTCGCCCTCGCAGATCCCTTCCTTGCTCCAGCAGGCGGGTGCCGCCTAGGTCGCGGGCATTTCGAATTCGTGCGCCAGGATGGCCATGATCAGCAGGTCGGCCGGCTTGCCGCGGCTGATCCACGCATGTCGCAGGCGCGCCTCGAGTTTGAAACCGACCTTCTCGTAGGAGCGGACCGCGCGCTCGTTCTCCGGATTCACTCCGAGCTGAACCCGATGGAGCCGGAGGCTGCCAAAGGCAAAGGCCAGCAGTGTGCGTTGGGCATCGCTCCCCCATCCGGCCCCCAGGTGATCGCGGTCCATGAAGATGGCCAGTTCAGCCGAACCGTCGAGGGTATTGATGTCGCGCAGCCAGACCGAGCCAATGAAGGCGTCGGAACCAAGCTCGCAGACCGTGAAAGCCGCGATCTTGCCCGACTTCTCGCGCTCGGCGACCGAGGCAATAGTGGCCCGGACGGTGTCGGGGCTGAACGGCACGGGAAAGCCGGCCCAGCCGCCGACCTCGGTGTCGTTCACACCGGCGACAAACGCGGCGATATCCCGCTCGTCGGTCGGCCGCAACCAGACCTTCTGGCCGCGGAGCAGCGGGCGGTCCGGGATGATCGGCTCGGGTGTCGTCGTCACGGTGTCTCCTCGGAAAGCTCCCAGAGCACGCCGTTCAGGGCGTGGGGATGGATGAAGGCGACCTGCCCGCCGGCGCCAGGGCGCGGGTGGCGATTGATGAGTTCCACGTCCTCGGCTGCCAATCGGTCCAGGTCGTCGACGAGATCGGTCGTTCGCAGGCAGACATGATGCAGGCCTTCGCCGCGCGACGCGAGAAAGCGCGCCAGGCCGGTTCCCGACTCCACCGGCTGGACGAGTTCCAGCCGGGCCGCGGGCAGGGGTCCACTGGCCAGGAAGCACACCCGCGCGCCCTGCACCGGCAGGTCGATGATCGGTCCGCTCGGGAGGTAGCCGAACAGCCGCTGATACTCGGGCAGCGAGTCGCTGATCGAGCGCACGACCACTGCCACGTGGTCGATCGGCCCGACGGCGCGCGTCCGCGGGTCGGTCATGCGCGGTACTCGCCCCATGCCGACCGAAGTTGCCCGGCTATTTCGCCGAGGGTGGCGCCCGCCTCCGCGCACAGCCGAATCCGGGGCAGCACGTTGGCCGTGCCGGTTGCGGCTGCGTGTAGTTCTGCCAGGGCGGCGGCAAGCGGTGCGGCGTCGCGGGCTCCGCGCCAGGCGGCCAGGCGCGCGACCTGGTCGGCCTCGGCCCGCGGATCGATCTGCTGGGGTGCGGGTCGGGCGGTCTCCGATCCATCGGTGTACGCATTCACCCCGACCACGATCGCCTCGCCGCTCTCGATCGTCTGCTGCGCGTTGTACGCCGCCTCACCGATTTCGCCGGCCTGGTAACCCGCCTCGAGTGCGGCCAGCGTTCCGCCCAGGCTGGCAATCCGGTCGAGTTCGGCGCCGACGCCCGCTTCGATGGCATTGGTCAGAGACTCGACGTAGTACGAGCCGCCGAGCGGATCAATCGGTTCGGCAAGGCCCGACTCGTGGAGGAGGACCTGCTGGGTCCTCAAGGCCAGACGGGCCGTGTCCGGCGTCGGTAGACCGAGCGCCTCGTCCAGCGCGTTGGTGTGCAGCGACTGGGTCCCGCCGAGGACTGCGGCCAGCGCCTGGACGGTCGTGCGCACCGTATTCGTCTCTGGCTGCTGGGCGACCAGGGTCGAGCCGGCAGTCTGGACGTGGAACCGCATGGCCTGGCTCCTGGGGTCGGTGGAGCCAAATCGGTCGCGGGCCAAGTAGGCCCACAAGCGGCGGGCCGCCCGGAATTTTGCGACCTCCTCGAACAGGTCGTTGTGTGCGGCAAAGAAGAACGACAGCCGCGGCGCGAACGTGTCGAAGGCCAGGCCGGCGGCCAGGGCGCCCTCGACATAGGCGATGGCGTTGGCAAGGGTGAAAGCGAGTTCCTGGACGGCGGTGGCACCGGCCTCCCGGAGGTGGTAGCCGCTGATGCTGATCGGATGGAAAGCGGGTAATTCGGCGGCGCAGTAGGCAATGGTGTCGGTCACCAGGCGGAGGGACGGTGCCGGCGGGAAGATGTGGGTCCCACGGGCGAGGTACTCCTTGAGAATGTCGTTCTGGATGGTCCCCCGCAGTCCCCGTGGATCGGTTCCTCGCCGGCGGGCCGTGACCTCGTAGAAGACCAGCAGGATGGCCGCCGTGGCGTTGATTGTCATGGACGAGCTGACCGATCCGAGATCGATGTCCGCGAACAGGCGATCCATGTCCTCGAGGGTGGCAATGGGCACCCCCACGCGGCCCACCTCACCGTGGGCGAGCGGGTCGTCGCTGTCATAGCCCATCTGGGTCGGCAGGTCGAAGGCGACGCTGAGCCCGGTCTGGCCGGCAGTCAGCAGCTCGTGAAAACGGGTATTTGTCTCGGCCGCCGAAGTGAAACCGGCGTACTGGCGCATGGTCCAGGCCCGGCCCCGGTAGCCGGTGGCCTGCACGCCCCGGGTGAACGGAAACTGGCCCGGCACGCCCAACGTGCCGTCGGGATCGAAATCCGGCAGATCTGCCGCGGTGTAGACGTCGCGCCGGGGTGAGTCAGGGGATGTCGGCGGGCTCATTCGGCGGCGATTGTACGGCCGCCCGGTCGCCGATCTGGACGAGCAGGGCGCCCGCGCCCACGGTCTGGCCAGCAGTCACGCTGACCTCGACAACGACCCCTGCCCTGGGCGCTCGGATCTCGTTCTGCATCTTCATTGCCTCGAGTACAACCAGCCGCTCCCCTTCCGCCACCGCCGTCCCGACCTCGACAGCGACCTCGCGGACCAGGCCGGGCAGGCTGGCCAGCACCCGGATCGGGCCATGGCCCGAGGTGGCTCCCCCGGTCGAAGCGTCAAGGAGTCGCTGGCGGGGGGTCCGGATCTCGACAGCCACCCGGCGGCCCGCGATCACCACGAACCAGGTCCCCGAGCCGCCCTCGACCATCAGCCGGATCGTCTGGGCGTCCAGTCGGACACGAGCAATCCCCTGAGTCCGATCCAGCCAGCCAAACCCGGCTCCGGCCGGCACGGATACCCGAGCACCGTCCACCACGATCTCCGGCTCGGTCATGGCTCCACCGCCTCGCGCCGGCCCTCGAGTGCCCAGGCACTGGTCGCCGAGCCTGCTCCGGTAGCGACCCTGTCTCTCGCTCGCGCGGCAGCCTGCTCACCGGCCGCGGCGGCTACCACCGCGGCGATCGCCGCAGTGGCTGCGGCGGTCAGATCGGGCCCGGACCGCCAGTGTTCGGCCACGAACCCGGTGTTCACCCCACCGGCCAGGAAGGCAGGCTCGTCGACCAGCCAGCGATGGAATCCAAGGTCCGTTGCCACGCCGCCGATCCAGGTTTCATCCAGTGCCCGGCGGAGACGCGCGATGGCGGCCGTCCGGTCCTCCGCATGGACGAGGATCTTGGCGAGCAATGGGTCGTACTGCGGCGGCAGGGCCATGCCCGCTTCGGCGCCAGCCTCCACCCGAACCCCTGGGCCGGCCGGCATCTGCCAGGTCCCGATGGACCCGGCGCTTGGCCCGAAGTCTGACCAGGGATCCTCTGCGTACACCCGCACCTCGATCGCGTGCCCCCGGGGCTGAATCGCGCCGATCTCCGGCGGCAACCATGCGCCAGCGGCAATCCGGATCTGCCAGCCGACCAGATCGACGTCGGCGATCAGCTCGGTGACCCCGTGCTCGACCTGGAGGCGGGTGTTCACCTCGAGGAAGTAGTGCTTCCCGTCCTGATCAACCAGGAATTCGACGGTGGCGGCGCTGTGGAACGGAATGCTGGCCGCCAGGCGGCGCGCATCATCGGCCATTCGTTCCCGCAGATCCCGGTCCAGGCCGGGCGCCGGGGACTCCTCGACCAGTTTCTGGTGACGGCGCTGGACGGAGCAGTCGCGCTCGCCGAGGGAGACCAACGTGCCGTGGCGATCGCCGAGCAGCTGAACCTCGACATGGCGTGCCGGCTCGATGACCTGCTCGAGGTACACCGTCGGTCGGCCGAATGCAGCCTGGGCCTCGTCCGCCGCGATCCGTAGCGCGTCGGGCAGTTCGTCCTGGATCCCGACCCGGCGCATGCCGCGCCCTCCCCCACCGGCGGCGGCCTTCACCAGCACCGGGAAACGCAGGCGGCTGAGGGCAGCGACCAGGTCGGTGTCCTGGTCCAATTCGATGCCCGGGACGACCGGCACGTTGGCGGCCCTGGCAAGCGATCGCGCCGCCACCTTGTCGCCCAGCAGGTCCAGGCATTCCGCCGGTGGACCGATGAACGCCATGCCGGCTGCCTCCACTGCCCGGGCGAAGTCGGCGTTCTCGCTCAGGAACCCGTAGCCCGGGTGAATGGCATCCGCACCCGAACGTCGGGCAGCATCGAGGATTGCGTCGATCGAC
>JAHFBB010000098.1 GCA_023250255.1 Chloroflexota bacterium
GTGTCCACGATCCATCCTTCGACCAGCCCGCTGTGGCCGATCCAGTCGTGATAGACGGTGATGCCGTAGCCATAGTCATATTCCCGTCCGTCGGGTGGCGTCAGCCGCTCGTCGGCCAGGTCGACCGGGAGCAGTGCGGACCCGAATCCCGATGCCGCCCACGCGCCGAGATCGCCGAGCGTGGAATACATGCCGCCCGCGGGGCCGGCGAACGACACGGACCAGCCGGAGACATCCGTGCCAGCCACGGTGCCTTCGGGCAGTAGGTCGTGGTGCTCGGCCACCTGGGCCGCACCGAGGTACCCGTGGGTTGCCGGTTCCGGCATGGTCCCTGTACTCAGGGCGGTCTGCTGAAGACCTGCGGCGCGGGCGACATCGGTCACCACCTCACCTGCCGACCGGCCGGTAACCGCCCTCAGGATTTCGCCGAGGATCAGGTAGTTGGTACTGGAGTAGTCCGACGAGGCGAGCGGGGTCGCGGAGGGCGAACCGAATTGCAGCCCGGAGGCGATGAGCTCGTTGACGGTGAACTCCTGTGACGGGTCGGCAAAGTACGTTTCGACCAACGAGCCGGGGCAGCAGAAGAAATCGCCGATGCCGGTCCGCATGCCCAGCAGTTGTTTCACCGTGACCGTCGCGAGGACCGGGAACTCGGCGGTCAGTTCGGGCAGCAGCTCGCCGACCGTATCGTCAAGCGAGATCTGACCGCGTGCCACCAATTCGAGGACCGCGGTGGCGGTAAACGTCTTGGTGACACTGCCGATCCGGCTGTGATCGCCGAGGGCGGCCGGTACGCCGTGGCTCGATTCGCCGTACGCCTGGAGGTAGAAGCCCTTCTCCGGGTTCCAGATGCCAACGTACAGCGCGGTCGCACCGTCGCTCAGGGCCAGCGCGGCAGTGGCAGCCGCGTCGATGGCAGCACGATCCGCCTCCGACATCGGGTTGGATGGTTGCGGGTGAGCCGCCCACAACTCGGTCGTTGACGGCGACGGCCGGGCAGTTCCGGAGGGGCCGTCGCTCCCGGAGGGGGTGGGCACAACGGCGCAGCCACCGAGCAGCGCAACGGCAAGCACGGCCCTGCGAGCGAGGTCCTTCCCGGCCCAGCGATTCATGGCGACGCACGGTAGCGGACGGGCATGGGGCTACGATGAGCGAATGGTTCGCGGGCTCATCGGCGCCGTCCGACTCATCCACCCGGCACCGGCGCTGGCGGTAACGCTCCTGTCAGCCGCGCTGGCAGCCATCCTTGCCGAACAGTTGGCTGCGCCCATGGATTCCGGGCTCCTGGTCCTCATTACCTTGAGCGTGCTTGGATCGCAAGTCGTGACCGGGGCAACCAACGACCTGGCCGACATGTCCCGCGACGTGGCCCTGCGGCCCGACAAGCCGCTGGTAGCCGGAGACCTGTCACCCAGCACCGCACTGTGGATCGCCTCCGCCGGGCTGGCGCTCCACGCGGTCACTGGCTGGCAGCTGGGCGTTGCGCCCTTCGTCCTGGGCCTGGTCGCAACCGGCTCGGCCCTGGTCTACAACGTGTGGCTCTCGCGCACTCCGGCATCGGTGATCCCGTACATCGTCAGCTTTGGCATCCTGCCGGCGTGGATTGGCCTGGCCGTGGGAGCTCCGTTTGAGCGCGTGGGACCCGCGGTCGTCCTTGGCTCGATATTCGCCGCGGCGGCCCACCTGGCCAACACCCTTCGCGACTTCCAATCGGATGCATCCATCGGCTCCCGCTGCCTGGCGCAGGTACTCGGTGAACGACGCGCGCGCTTCCTGGCGGTGGGTTTGGCCGGAGGCGTTGCCCTGGTGGTGGCGATCATCTTCCTGACCGCCGGTGAACTCCGGCCAGCCAGCGCCACGCTCGGCCTCGTTGGTCTGGTGGCGATTGGCCAGGGTGCCGGCGACGCGCGGCGGCTGTGGCCGGGGATGCTGGTTGCGGCCGTCGCGTGGACGGCGGCCTGGGCGCTGGCGACCGGCTAGCCAGCGTCCTCGAGGTCGAGATCCAGCAGGTCTTGGTCATTCTCCTCGGTCAACTTCAGCCAGACGAACAGGCCGGCCAACGCGACGAGCGGAATGACGATCAGTGCGGTGAGAACGGCGGTGATGGCCACCGCCAGGGTCTTGACGAGCTTCATGGGAACCGTTCCTCAGTGGCGTTCAGTGGGGGCGGAGTCGATCATAGCCAAGATTTCGTCGCGGGTGAATTCGGCCAATTGATGACCGACCCCTCCAGCGGCGGATCCGGTCAGCATGCGCACTACGAACGACCCGCCCTGTTCGAAAAAGAACAGGTCGCGCGGCTTTTCGCGGTCCAGGTACTTGCCGATGATCCGGAGAGCCTGTTCGTAGTAATTCTCCGGACCGGCCTTGGGCGTCTTGCCGGCGCCTGAGCCACGCCGTTCGTTGCCGGCGTCGACCAGTTCGGCGACCTGCTCGTCGGTCAATTCGAGGACTCGCGTGGCCAGCGAGCCCGACGACTCAGACCACGCTCCGGACAGGACCGGCTGAAGCCCCTGCACCAGGAACCCACCCTCGAGTTCGAGCATGAGAAGGTCCTTCAACCTCTCGGCGTCCGCCCACGCACCGACGCTGCGCAGCACCTCTTCCCAGTTCTGCCGTGGAGTGCCCTCATAAATGCGCACGATCGACAGAGGATACGCCCAGGGTAGGCGCCCCGGTCAATCCGTGAGTGTGCTCGCCATGGCCACCGCCAACTCACCACCGAGCCTGGCATTGGCCACGATCAAGCCGATGTTCACCCGCAGCGTTCGGCCATCGGAAGCCACCGCCAGCCGACCCAGGATGAACGGGGTGACCGCCCCGCCGGACACCGGCTCGGCTGCGGCAGCGGCTACCGCCTCGCTGATCCAGAGGTCAAGTTCATCGGCCGGAATGGCCAGCTCGGCCGGGGGTGGCTGCACGAGCAGGAGACCGCCCGAACCGGGCAGGGAGAGATGGAGATTGACGGCCCGGGCCGCCTGGGCCGGGTCATCCACCCGGTGGGTCAGGGGAAGGTTGGAATCGGTGGAGTAGAACGCCGGCAGGCGATCCGTCCGGTAGCCCACCACCGGGACGCCGCGGGTCTCGAGAACCTCCATGGTCGCCGGCAGATCGAGGATCGACTTTGCGCCACTGCAGACCACCGCCAGCGGCTCGCGGGCCAGCGCCTCGAGGTCTGAACTGACGTCGTACGACCACGCGGCACCGCGGTGCACTCCGCCGATGCCGCCGGTGGCCATCACCCGGATCCCCGCCATGGCGGCAAGGCGGAGCGTGGCCGAGACAGTGGTCGAAGCAAGGCCTCCCGCCGCCAGCAGCGGTCCCAGGTCGCGTGCGGCGGCCTTGGCGATGGCGGTCCCGGGTTCGGCAAGGCGCTCGAGGAGATCGGGGTCAGACCCGACCACCGCCGTCCCGTCGACCAGCGCCACCGTCGCGGGAATGGCGCCACTCAGCCGCACCGCGGCCTCGGCGGCGAGCGCCGTCTCGAGGTTGTGCGGACTCGGCAGTCCCTGGGCGATGAGCGAACTCTCCAGCGCAACAACCGCGCGCCCATCAGACAGCGCGGCGGCTACCTCGGCAGAGACATGGAGCCAGGACGGCAGAGGAATCCCCCTCATTGCACCCATGCCTCGCCGGGAATTCGTGCCTGTGCGCCGACCAGCGAGGCTACCGCTGCGCCGTGCCGGCTGGCCGCGTCGAGCGCCGTACCCAGCACCTCGGACAAGGCCCAATCCGGCTGATCCGCCAGCCGGTCGATGAGCGCCGCGGTGAACGCGTCACCGGCGCCGGTGGCGTCGACGACCTGGACGCGGGGCTCGTGCGCGCCCGCGACCGTTGAGCCATCGGGTCGTCCGGCGGTCGCCCCGTCCGGGCCATCGGTGACCACCACCGTTGCCGACGCGCGTGACGCCAAGTGGGATGCCAATTCGGCTGCCGTGCCGGAGGTGCCCGCAAGGGCCTCGGCTTCGCGCCGATCGAACACCGACAGGCACGGCCGAATGTTCCGCCACCGCCCCGGAACCGGCCCGTCGGCGACGAACGACCCGCCACCGACGCTCAGCCGATGACTTCGGGCCAGACCGGCTGCGGCTGTTGCCAGCGCGTCCCCCGACGCTGGATCGGCCAGCGCGTAGGCGGAAAGGTGGATCCATTCATCAGCGGCGATCCGCATCTGCGCGAGGCCATGCTCGACCGAGTCGACCGACAGGCCCCGCCGATCGCTGAGCATGGCCCGCTCGCCATCGCGCCCGATGATCGACGCCACCAATCCGCTCGTGTCGTCTCCGCCATTCACCTGCTGGACTCCGTCATCGGTCAGCCAGCCGGCAAGCAGGCGGCCGGTCGCATCGGTCCCCACGACGGTCAGCAGGCGCACCGTCCAGCCCAGGCGGGCCAGCCGGACCGCCACGTTCGCCCCCTGGCCTCCCGGCCCAATCGTGATGTCGGCCGGATGGTCGGCCCCCGGCTCGGCGAGCGTCGGACTGCGGACGGTGATATCCAGGGTGGCGTCGCCGATCACCAGCGCTTGCTTTGCCATGGTCACAGCGGCTTGCGCTGGGCGAAGCCCTCGCGGGTGCTATGCCAGAAGCCAATCTCTGGCTCCGCCAGCCGCCAGCACCACCAGATGGCGGTGCCGTCGCGCTCACCGGCGATGTCCACCAGACCCCGGTCGAGGTCGCGCAGCTCAACGCCGCGCGCCTCCAGATGGTCCACCAGGGCGCGCATCCCG
>JAHFBB010000099.1 GCA_023250255.1 Chloroflexota bacterium
AATGCCTCCGGCGCCGCAGACCCGTGGGCGGAGGTGGATGAGCTCGACCTGGAGTTCGCGGTGAACGACCTCGACGTGGTCACCCGCCGACTCGAGCGTCTCCGGACGTCCGGCCGCCACGGATCACCGGCCGAGCGCGACCAGAACGCCCGCGAGGAGGTCATTCTCGACCGGCTGGAGGCGCATCTCTCTACCGGCGAACCGCTCCGTTCATACCCGCTCAGCGCGGACGAGGAGCGGCTCATTCGTGGCTTCCGCTTCCTCTCCCAGAAGCCGCGGCTGGTCATCCTGGCCATTGACGAGGACCGTCTTCCCCAGGCGCCCGCGCTCGAGGCCGAGGCGCGCGCCGCCCACGCCGGACCGGCGACCGAGGTGGCGGTCCTGGCCAGTCGGATCGAAGCCGAAATCGCCGCGCTGTCAGCCGACGACGCGCGACTGTTTCTCGACGACCTCGGTATCGCGCAGGCGAGTCGCGGGCGGGTCATCGGGCTCACCTACGCCCTGTTGGGCCGGTTCAGCTTCTTCACCGCCGGCGAGGACGAGTGCCGCGCCTGGACCCTTGGTGCCGGGGCCACGGCTCTGGATGCCGCGGGGGCCATTCATTCGGACCTGGCCCGTGGATTCATCCGTGCCGAAGTCATCGGTTGGCAGGACATGCTCGATTGCGGATCCACGGCCGAAGCGCGTCGTCGCGGTTTGCTCCGGTCGGAGGGCAAGACCTACGCCGTTCGGGACGGCGACGTGATCGAAGTCCTGTTCAACGTGTCGCGCTGATCAGCTGACGTCGAGGTCAACCACCAGGGTGCGCAATTCATCGGTCGTCTCGACCAGGTACGTCTCCTCCTCGAGCACGCCAACGCTCATGGAGCCCGCCAGTTTTTCGTCACCGATATACGTGAACTCGCCGCTCCGCTCCAGTTCGCGGGCAATGGCTTCGGAGAGCGTGTCCTCCTCGAACGTGTCGAGGACCGCGGCACGCGCGGCTCGGACCCGCGCCTCGAACTCCTCGCCGCTGAATTCGCGTTCGCTGACCAGCAGCGCGTTGGTCAGCAGGTCCGCCGCCCCTTCGTGGAGCTCGTAGAAATGGTTGGCCATGAGGGACCGATGATACCCGTGGACCTGGCCGTCGTCGGCGGGCTGACCGTGGATCAACTGGCTACCGGAGCCACCGCCGCCGGCGGCGCCGGGCGGTACGCCACCGAGGCAGCCCTGGCGGCCGGCCACTCGGTGGCGCTGCTGACCGCCGCGGGGCCGGAGACCGAGGTGGCCGATTGGCTGGATGGCCTGGGCAGCGCCGTGCCACGGATCGTGGCGGTGACCACGACCTCGATTCGCTTCGAGCACGCCGGATCGGCCGACGCCCGACGCCTGCGCCTGTTGGCAGTGGTGCCACCACTCCCGGAAAACGGCCTGACCGCGCTGCCTGTCGCCCGGGCGGTGCTCTTTGGACCAGTCGCCGGGGAAGTGTCGGTGGAGTTGCTGGCAGACGGTCCGGACTCGCTGTTCCGGGTCGCTGGCATCCAGGGATGGCTCCGCCGACCAGACGCCAGCGGCTGGATCCAGCCGGTTCCGTTGGCTGATCTCGATCCGGACCTGGCGACCGGTCTGCGGTCCCTGGACCTGCTCGTGGCCAGCGAGCGGGACATCGGCGCGGGCTTGGTGGCGCCACAGGCGCTGGGCATCCTGCGGGGCTGGGCGGGGCCCGGTCCCGAGCTGGTGATTACCGCCGGTGCGCAGGGCGCCTGGGCGCAGGTCCGCGACGAGCCCATGGTCCACGTCCCGGCATCTGCGCTCGCCGGGACCCCGGCCACGGTTGGCGCCGGAGACGCGTTTGCCGCAAATCTGGCGGCCCTGCGCGGGCAGGGCCAATCTCTGGGCGAGGCTGCCCATGGCGCCGGGCAGGCCACCGCTCGCTGGCTCGGAACGCGCCCTCCGCCCTAGCCGACGGCCGCGGCACGCCGTTCGGCGGCCGCCAGCCACGATCGGAGCCGTCGTGCTCGTCCTTCGACCAGGATCCGGGCTCGCCCGATATCGGCCATCCCGCCACCCCGGCCAAGGGCCAGCGACAGATCCAGGACCCGGCTCGCCGCCTGGGCCGCGTCCAGCGCCCCCCGCAGGTCTCGCCCGTGGCGTTCCCGGAGCCGGGCGACCTCGATCCAGGCCAGTGCCGCCTCGACCGACGCCGCGCGAGTCGCGGTCCGCCACAGCTCTTCGGCGCGGGTCACCTCGCCGACGTTGACCAGCAACCGGGCCGCCAGCCGGCGGAGCCCGAACCGATGGTCGTCACTCCCCTCGGCGAGGACCTCGCTGACCAGTTCGAGCGCGTCGGCGGTCTGCCCATGGGCCACCAGTTCGGCCGCCATTCCGCGGGCGTCCAGGACCGGGGCGTCCCGCCAGCCGCCCTCCTCACGCAGGCGGATGATCTCCGCGTCGATGAGCGCCAGCGAGACGACGTCCTGGGCGTTGTGATCCAGGACGGCCGCCAGCAGGTCCGGCGAGCCGCCGCGCAGGAAGGTGAACCAGCGACCGGGAATCTCGAACCCGGGAACGTCGTCGTGGCGACCGATACCCAGGACGCCGGCCTCGATGTCGGCCAGCCGTGCGCCACCCAGCGGACGGCGCCACAGTCGGCGAGCGATGGGCAGCAGATCGTCGTGTCGCTCGGGAAGCCGCAGGAGATCCCGCCCCAGGCCGTGGAGAGTGAGGCGAGCGGTGAGCATGGGGACGTCGAACCCGCGGCCGTTGTAGGTCACCATCCGTTCCGGCCCGGCGAGGTCCTCGAGCAAAGTCCGCAGCAACGCTGGTTCGTGCGGGTAATCCGGCAGCAGCACCTGGCGAACCACGAATCGTTCGCCCACCGCCTGCCCCGCGGCCGCCAGGAAAATGACCGTGCCGGTGCCGGTGGACAGGCCGGTCGTCTCGGTGTCGAAGTACACGGTGGTCGGCAACCGTTTCAGCCGCTCGGCTGTTGCCGGCGACAGAGCCGAACTACGCTCGACCCGGACGACCCGACCCCCGCCGACGCTCAGGACTCGTGCGCCGAACCACTGGGCAAGCTCGTCCTCGCGTCCAGCGGGCGCGGGTCGGCGTACCGGCACCGCACGCTCGGTCCGGACGATGGCCAGCCGGTCGGCCAGGGTCGCGGTCATGCGGCGAGCCCGGTGAGCAACTCGATGACCGTTGCCTTGCCCTGATCGCCGACCTCTGCCACCGGTCCGACGCAACCGGGACAGCCCGCCGTGCAGGGGCAATCGGTCACCGCCGCCGTACAGGCGGCAACGAGGTCGGGGATCAGTGTGAACAGGCGCTCGGTGAGACCCACCCCTCCGGGAACCGCGTCGTACAGGAACAGGGTCGGCTCGCCGGTGAACGGCGCTCGGGCTTGGGCGAGCACGCCGAGGTCGCGGGCATCGCACATCAGCAGCAGGGGAGCGGTGTTGCGAGCGAGCCGGGCCAGGCCGATCAGCGCGCCGTCGAGGGTCTCGCGGTCCCATCGGTCGCACAACGCGGGCGGCAGGACCAGCCAGGTGGCGGCGGTGGCCATCTCCTGCTCCGGCAGGCTGACCGGGCCCCAGCCCACGTTCTCGTGGGTGTGGAACTTGATCTTCTTGAACATGGTGACGTGCCAGGCGACCATCACCTCACCCCGGGCGCGGGTTCCGCCCGCGCCCGCATCGGTCTCCTCGGCCACTTCCAGGACCTTGAGGGTCACGCCCAGGTCGGCATCGGTGTAGTAGTCGATGTCCACCTTGTGGACGTACGCCTTGCGCTCGTCCCAGTCCAGGCGGTCGACGTGGTACTGGCGCCCGTCATGGAGATAGATGGCCTGTTCGTGGACGAGCAGCGGCGCCGCGAAGATGTCCACCTCGCCAATGACCCGGTGCGGATCCGTGGTCGTGTCGAGGATGACCACGTTCTCCTGGGCGGCATGGCGCAGGCTGAACGTGCTCGCCGGGAAGTTCTCGTGGCTCCAGTGATACCGATCGTCCGCGGCCCGCCGCAGGTAGCCGTCCTCCTCGAGCACGTCGAGCAGGACCGATGTCTCGTCCAGGCCGAAGCGCTCGTCCGCGGGGAAGGGCAGTTCGAAACTGGCCGCCCGCAGGTGGTCCAGGACCAGATGGAGGTTGTCGGGATTCACCAGGCCGTGTTCCGGCGCGCGATCAAAGAACCAGTCGGGATGGGTGACCAGGAACTGGTCGATGGGAGCCGATGAGGCCACCAGCACCGACAACGAGGTTCCCGCACGACGACCGGCGCGACCGAGTTGCTGCCAGGTCGAGGCGATGGTGCCCGGATAGCCGACGCTGATGGCCGCATCCAGCCCGCCGATGTCGATCCCCAGTTCGAGGGCGTTGGTGGCCACCACCCCCCGGATCCGGCCGTCCCGCAGGCCGTGCTCGATATCGCGGCGCTCGTTTGGCAGGTATCCGCCGCGATAGCCCCGGATGGGGGAGGGGTGGCCCGACGGGGCCGGCAGGGCTTCTCGCAGGTAGGTGGATAGGACTTCGACCGATGTCCGGCTCCGGGCAAACACGATGGTCTGCACCCCGTTGCGGATTAGCCGTTCCGCCAGGCGCTGGCCGGTGAGCAGGCTGCTGCCGCGGATGCCCAGCGCCGGGTCGAGCAGCGGCGGATTGACCATCAGGATGTGTCGCCGTCCGCGCGGTGCCCCGTCGACGTCCACCAGGGTCACCGGCGCCCCGATCAGCCGCTCCGCC
>JAHFBB010000100.1 GCA_023250255.1 Chloroflexota bacterium
CGGCTGCGGCCCGGGGTGGGCGCAGGCGGCAGTTCGTCGGTCGGCGCCGTCGCCGAATCGGGTTCGGAGTTCATGGGGCGAGCGAGTCTAGCATCGGCTTCGTTGCGCCCCGGTTGCGGTCCGATGGAGATTCGACAGCCTCAGGCGGCAGATGACAGGTTCGACCGAACACTGATCCAGCTACCCAGCGCGCCGATCACCAGGCCGACGGCTACGAGCAGAACAGCCAGTCCGGCGAGGAACTGGTCCGAAACGGCAGTCGGCATCTGGAAGACGCTGACCAGCAGAGGCTGGATGGGTCCCCAGGCCAGCGCCACCAGTCCCACCGTCACGGCCGCCCCGATGAGGCCGCAGAGAATCCCTTCGACGATGAATGGCCACCGGATGAACGGGTCACTGGCCCCAACCAGCCGCATGATCTCGACTTCGCCGGAACGGGAATAGACCGCAATACGAATCGTATTGACCACCATGAACACCACCACCAGTCCAACGAGGACGATGGCCACCAGACCAATGGTTCGGATGAGGCCGATGACGCCCAGCAGCGTGTCGTATTGATCCTGCCGGGTCGTGATCCGCTCGACCTCGGGGTACAGGGCGAGGGCTGCCACAACCTCATCACCAGCCTCGGGATCCGACAGGGCGACCTCCAGGCTGGCGTACAGCGTGATCTCCGCCCCGCCGGTATCTAGTTCCTGGCCGCGCGCGCGGTAGGCCTCTTCGAGTCGGCCGAGAGCTTCGTCGGGGGAAACGTATTCGACCGCGGCCACGCCGGGCACCGCCTCCACCTCGGCGCTGATCTGCTCGATCCGTTGGGCCGAAACGTCATCCACCAGCCGTGCCGTGACACCCACCTTGCTTTCGATGTAGTTCAGTCCCGAATCCAGCCCGCCGAGGACGATCAGCAGTCCTGCCAGCAGGACGAGCATGAGCACGACGGTCGCCGTGGCGGCCAGGCTCATCATCCCGTTGCGCCAAAACCCTTGCCCCGCGCGGGCCAGGGTGAAACCCAGGAAGCGGATGAATCCCATCAGAGTTCATATCCCCGCTCGTAGGCCGCACCAAGCTCGTCACGTACGACCGACCCGTTCTCGAGTGCCACGACCCGGCGGCGCATGGCATTCACGACCTCCTGGTTGCGAGTGGCCATCAGGACAGTCGTTCCCATCGCGTTGATCTGGATCAGCAGTTGGACGATCTCCCAGGACGTGACCGGATCGAGGTTGCCGGTCGGCTCGTCGGCTATGAGGATCGCCGGGTCGTGGACCAGCGCTCGGGCGATGGCTGCCCGCTGCTGTTCGCCCCCCGACAACTGGCTGGGGCGATGGTTGGCGTGCTCGTGAAGCCCGACCAACCCGAGCAGGCGTGGCACTCGATCACGAATATGGTCACCGGCAGCGCCGGTCACCTCGAGGGCGAAGGCAACGTTTTCGGTGACCGTCTTGTTGGGCAGCAGCCGGAAATCCTGAAAGACCACGCCAATGCGGCGCCGCAGGCGATACACCTGGCTCCGGCGAACCTTGGCGAGGTCGCTGCCGGCAATGACCACCCGCCCGGTCGTGGGCAGTTGTTCTCGAACAAGCAGGCGAATGAGACTGGACTTGCCGGCGCCCGACGGCCCGACCAGGAACAGGAAGTCTCCGGCAGGTACCTCGAGGTTCACGTCGATCAGGGCCACCTTGCCGTTCGGGTAGGTCATCCCGACCTCGGTCAGGGCGATGACCGGAGCCGTGTCCGGACCGATCCGCGGAAGCGCCGGCAGGGGGCGGGCTGGGGCGGTCATGCCGGCGATCCCACCTGGGAGCGCAGATATCCGTCCATGAAGGCGTCGAGGTCGCCATCGAGCACCGCGCTGGGGTTGCCCGTCTCCACCCCGGTCCGCAGGTCCTTGACCATGGTGTATGGCTGAAGGACGTAATTGCGGATCTGGTTCCCCCAGCCCGCTTCGATGTGCTGGCCGCGAAGGCGGGCCATCTCGGCTTCCCGCTCCTCCTCCGCGCGCTCGACGAGTTTGGCTCGCAGCACCGCCAGCGCGCGCTCGCGGTTCTGCATCTGCGAACGCTCGTTCTGGCAGGTCACCACGATGCCGGTCGGCAGATGCGTCAGTCGGACGGCCGAATCGGTCTTGTTCACGTGCTGACCGCCAGCGCCGCTGGCCCGGAACGTATCCACCCGGACATCCTCGTCGCGAATGACGATGTCGGCGTCGACGGGGACCTCGGGCATGACCTCGACCAGCGCGAACGAGGTATGTCGACGCTTCTGCGAGTCGAACGGGCTGATGCGCACCAATCGGTGCACGCCACGCTCGCTTCGCAGTCGGCCATAGGCCCATCGCCCCCCGATGGACGCCGTCACGCTCTTGAGTCCCGCCTCTTCGCCTTCGGTCTGATCAAGGATTTCGGTGCCGTAGCCATGTTGCTCAGCCCAGCGAAGGTACATCCTCAGGAGCATTTCTGCCCAATCCTGGCTCTCCGTTCCCCCCGCCCCGGCGTGTACCGAGATGATCGCCGACTGCTGGTCATAGGCACCGGCGAACAAGAGCTGCTGTTCCAAGCCAGCCCACGCCTTGCCCAGCGAGGCCAGTTCGGCTGTCATCTCGGGAATCAGTTCGTCGGCTGCGCCCTCTTCGGCTGCCGCCATCTCGGCGAGTTCGGCCAGGGCGCGGGCGCGTGCCTCGAGGCCCCGCCAGATGGCGATCTCCTCACGAATCTCGTCGGCGCGCCGCAATACTGCTTGCGCATCGGTCGGATCGGACCACAGATCCGGATCGTTGGAACGGGCGGTCAGGCCCTCGAGTTCCGCTTCACGGGCGGGCAAGTCAAAGCCGCACCGCCGTGTCGGCGACCAGGCGCGCCAGTCGGAGCGCCTCGTCCTTAATTGTGTCCATTGGCCGGAATCAGGGTCAGTTCGAGTTCCGCCAGCCGGCCGCCACGGGCCTTGAGCTTGGCAGGGTTGACGCAGGGGCAATACGACTGCCGCGGACAGGCCCCGCAGTTACCGTCGCAGTCCAGGGTCGCGGCGTACGAGCAGCGCACGCAATCGCGCTCGCAGACAATGAGATCTTCATAGGAGGCCTCCGGGTCGCGGAACCGGGTGACCAGCGGCAGAGCCGCGGGGGAGGCCGGCTGAGCCGGCGACGGGTCCACCGGAACGCTGATTGCGATCCGGGATTCACCCGTCAATTGCTTCACTCAGCCCTCCGTTTCGGCCGGGCGCGCGCCATCCCGAGCGAGCGCACCGTGCAGGGGCCCATGGTACTCAGCGAGTCCCCCCGTGTCACCCCCCAATTTTCGGCCGATCAGGCCCCGTGGCACTTCTTGAACTTCTTGCCGGAGCCGCAATAGCACGGGTCGTTGCGGCCGATTTTTGCTCCAGCTCGGACCGGCTCGCGGGCCGCGGTCGAAACGGCGGCACCGGCAGCGCCGGCACTGGACCCGTTGCTGGCGACGTCCGGACGGCTCTCGATCATGCGTGCTGCCGCCGGCCGTGGGGTGGGCTCGCGGACCACCGTGACCCGGAAGATGGTGTGCGCCACATCGTGGCGGATGGTTGCCTTCAATTCGTCGAACATCCGGTATGCCTCGACCTTGAATTCGTTGAGCGGATCCCGCTGGCTGTACGCGCGCAGACCGATTCCCCGACGCATGTCATCGACCGCGGTGAGGTGTTCGACCCACAGGCTGTCAATCACCCGCAGCAGGACAATTCGTTCGAGGGCGGCCATCCCCTGCTCCCCGAGTTCGTCGTGACGGGCCGTGTACCGCCCGTCAATGGCAGCCACCAGCGCATCGGCCAGGACATCGGCGTCGCGGGCTTCGTCGATGACGTTCAATTCGGTCGCTTCGAGAGTTGGCGCCATGGCCACGATCTGACCACGCAGCGCCTCCCGTCCCCACTCGCTCGGATCCCCGGCAATAGCGCCCGCGACCAGGTCGCGGACCTCGCCATCGACCATGGCCAGGATGGTTTCGCTCAGGTCTTCCGCGCGCAGGACGCGGTCTCGCTCCTCGTAGATCGTTTCCCGCTGGCGATTGATGACGTCGTCGTACTCGACGACATGCTTGCGAAGGTCGAAGTTGTGGCCCTCGACCCGGTGCTGCGCCCCCTCGATTTGGCGACCAACCAGCTTCGATTCGAGGGCAACGTCATCGGTGAAACCGAGGCGTTTCATAAAGGTCTGCGCCCAGTCGGCCGCGAACCGTCGCATGAGGTCGTCCTCGAGCGACAGGTAGAACCGACTGCTGCCAGGGTCGCCCTGACGGCCAGCGCGACCGCGGAGCTGGTTGTCGATCCGGCGGGCTTCGTGACGTTCGGTTCCGATGATGTGCAGACCACCCGCCGCGAGAACCTTCTCCCGATCCTCGGCGCAGCTGGCCTCGGCTTCCGCAAGGGCTTCCGCGTATTCCTCGGGGCTTGCGTCCAGGACCGTCGTCCCACGCTTGTGGAGGAGTTCGGCTGCGAGGACCTCCGGATTGCCGCCGAGCAGGATGTCGGTGCCACGGCCGGCCATGTTGGTGGCGATGGTCACCGACTCGGAGCGCCCCGCCTGGGCAACGATCTCGGCTTCCCTCTCGTGAAACTTGGCGTTCAAGACGTGGTGCCGGATGCCGCGGCGCTTGAGCATTTCACCGAGCATCTCGCTCACTTCGACGCTGATCGTGCCGACGAGGACCGGCCGGCCCGCCTCGTGGCCGTCCGCGATCTCATCA
>JAHFBB010000101.1 GCA_023250255.1 Chloroflexota bacterium
CGGCAATCCACAGCACCTTGCCCACCCGCAACTGGCAGTCCTGCGCCAGCTGGGAGAACAGGCGCATGGGCCCGTACTTGAGATACGAGAACGATCCGTAGGTCGAGCAGGCACCCCAGAAGCCGTTGAACGCTTCCATCGGTCTGTCGGACAGGTTGACCGATGCCAGTCCGACCATCAGTCCGGCGTTGGTGAATTCGGTGATCTGCTGGGGCAGGAGAGAACCGCGCGGATTCGCGTCGCGCTCGTACCAGCCCCAGCCGGGAAGGTCCTCGTAGCCCTTGGCGAAACCGGCGATGTTCGTCGAGTCAGCGAGGTCTGCGCTGCAGGCAATGACCAGCGGCCGCCCATAGTCGGCCTTGGCGGTGGCGTTGACCCAGGCTCCCCAGCTGGCCAGCGCGGCGCGATTTGCCGCCTTCTCGCCGGGCGCCTTCCAGAGGCTGGCAGGGTAGGCGTTCACGTCGGTGAACCGCGAGTCGTTGAAGATCTCGGCACCGTGGCCGCCAAGCGTGAACCCCTCGACCGTGGTCGGGACCGCGTCCCCCAGTTCGACCAGCCGATCTGAGATGGCGTCCACCGTATCGGGGTGTGCACGCAGCACGCCGATGGCGATTTCCAGGTTGGCGCGGGCCTGGGCCGTTCGCTCGACGGTATCGGTCGGGGCAGGCTCGTCCACCCCGAGGTAGGCGACGCCCTGTCGCTCCATGAATTGGCGGCGAACCGCCCAGAACTCGGGGCTGTTCATGGGGTGCGGGGTGCCGTGGCTCTTATTGTCGTATTTGCCATAGCCACGCCCCTTGCGGGTCCGGAACCAGGCCATGGACGGCCGATGCGCGGGGTTCTCGCCGCGGGCCGCCTCGAGCACCGCCTCGGTCACCGGTCCCCACTCGGAGCCGTTCTCGGTGCCGGTCACCCGCCAGTCGTACGCGCCGAACCACGAGGCCGGTGTGCCGGGGACAACGCTCGATACCGCCGGATCGTCGATACCGAAGTCGTTCCAGTCGACGAGGAACACCAGGTTGTCCAGGCCCAGCCCCCAGGCGGTGTTGCGGGTCTCGTGACTTGCCCCGGGCGTCAAGCCGCCCTCGCCCTCGACCACGAACACCTTGACCTCGCCCGCTCCTGCCAGCTTCAACGCCGCCGCTTCGCCGGCCGCCGGCGGCATGCCGTGGCCGGACGGGCCGGTGTTCCACTTCAGGAACAGGGTCTTGCCCTCCATCTCGGCGTGCCCGGGAAGGCCGCCGCGCCGACGAAGGAGGAGCAGGTCCTCCCAGGTCAATGCCCACCGGCCGTCATCGGGAAAGGCGAATTCCGGACGTGGGACCCGCTCGTGTCGGGCCCGCAGCGTTTCGTTCAGGACGGCCAGGCTGGCGTAGACCAGCGGGACGGTGTGGCCGGCCGCGAGCACGAAGCGGTCCGCAAACGGCTTCCAGGGGGCACGGATATCCCAGCGCATGGCGCCCGACAGCAGGAGTGACAGGAACAGGTGGACCTTCGACCGCGACCCGCCGGGGTGGCCGCTCTGGCGATAGTTCAGGGCGAGGTCGATGGCCTCGTCGATCACTTCGCGGACGAGATCCCAGTGGGCGAAGTCCGACTGCGCATCGGCCAGCAGTCGAGCGGGAGTTCGGGCCGGCTGGAGGGTTGTCATCCGTTCAGTCGGACGCCGTGGTCAACGGGCCACCCGCTGCCAGACCGCCCAGCGAGGCGGCGATGCGCTCGAGCGCGCGGCTGATGTTCTCCCGCGAGTTGGCGTACGAAATCCGCAGGTACCCCTCCCCATGGCGACCAAAGGACGTGCCCGACAGGACCGATACCCCCGCGTTGTACAGCAGATGGGTGGCGATCTGCGAACTGCTGTGTCCAAACGCGGACACGTTCGGGAACGCGTAGAACGCGCCATGCGGCATGACGCAACTCACTCCGTCGATGGCGTTCAGTCCGTCGACGATCAGCGAGCGACGGGCGGTGAACTCGGCACGCATGGCGGCAGCCGCATCCTGCGGCCCCGTGAGCGCGGCGATGGCCCCCGCCTGGGCGAAGGCGTTCGTACAACTCACCGAGTTGATGACCAGGGTCGAATAGGCCGGCTGCATCCACATCGGCACGATCCCATACCCCAGCCGCCAGCCGGTCATGGCGAAGGTCTTGCTGAAACCATCGAGGGTGATGGTCCGCTCGGCCATGCCGGGCAGGGTGGCAATGGACAGCCAGTCGCCCTCGTACTGCAATCGGCCATAGATTTCATCGGCCAGGATGACCAGATCGTGGCGGTTGGCGAGCTCGGCGATAGCGTGCAGATCGCCAGGGGTCAGGACCGAGCCGCACGGGTTGTGGGGCGTGTTGAACACGATCATTCGGGTCTTCGGGGTTACCAGGCTGGCAACCTCGGCCACGTCCATCCGGAAATCGTTCTCCTCGCGGAGCGGCGCGGCAACCGCCACCCCGCCCACGAAATCAACCATGGACTCGTAGATCGGGAATCCCGGGTTGGGATAGATCACCTCGTCGCCCGGCTCGATGAGCGCCAGCATCGCGTAGAACATGATCGGTTTGGCGCCGGGCGTGACCACCACCTGCTCAGGAGTGGCGACAATCCCCTTCCAGCGCAGCACGTCGGCCGCAATGGCCTCGCGGAGCGGCGCAATCCCCTCGGCGGCGGTGTAGTGGGTCATCCCCTCGTCGAGCAGTGCGCGGGACGCGGCCTCGCTGATGTGGCGCGGCGTATCGAAATCAGGTTCGCCGATCTGGAGGTAGATGACGTCCCGGCCGGTTGCCGCCAGGGCTCGGGCACGAGCCGATGCCTCGAACGCGGTCTCGGTTCCGATCTCGTTCATGCGGTTCGCGAGTCTCACGTGGTAAGTGTACCGATGGGTCATTGCCAGGGGTGGAAGGTCAGGCGCTATACTCAGCAAAGCGATTCCGTACCCGGAGATTCCGATCCGACCATGACCATGACCGAGACGACACCCGTCACCGAAGCAAACCCGGTCTCGACCGAGTTGCTCGTCAGCCTGACCGATGCCGCGGCGGCCAAGGTCACCGAACTCCGCTCCCGCGAGGGCAAAGAGCAGGCGGCCCTTCGGCTCTTCGTGAAGAGCGGTGGCTGCTCCGGCTTCAGTTACGGCCTGGCCTTCGATGATCAGATCACCGGCGATGATCGGGTCGAGGACCACGGCGGCGTGCCGGTGGTGATCGATAATTTCAGCGCGCAGCACGTGCAGGGCGCGGAGATCGACTACGTCGACTCGCTGATGGGCTCCGGTTTCGCGATCAATAACCCGAACGCGGTCAGCAGCTGCGCCTGCGGTTCCTCGTTCAACACGGATGGCTCCCCAGCCAAGGCCGGAGGCTGCCACTAGGCTGCCAATTGTTCTGAGAAGCCCCGGCGGAAGCGCCGGGGCTTCGCTGTTTTCTCCGGGCAGGAGTCGCTGACCGCGCTATTCGGGAGGCGGTTGGGCCACCAGCGCCCAGACCTGGCGAGCACCGGAGACGCCCTTCAGTTCGTGACTGCCCCGATCCTCAAAGCGCAGATCCGAGTCGGCGACGAGTTCGTGGGTGGTTCCCGAGACCAGGACCTCCCCGGGGCCGGCCAGGGCGGTAATCCGGCTGAGGATGTGGACAGCAACACCTCGGACGTTGTCCGGAATGACCTCCACCTCCCCGGTGTGAACACCGACGCGCAATCCGAATCCCAGGCGTCCAGCGGCCTCGCTGACGGCCTGGCCACAACGCATCGCTCGTTCGGCTCCGTCAAACATGGCGATCACACCGTCACCGGTGTTGGCGGCAACCTTGCCCCGGAACTTGTCGATCTGCCTCGAGCACTCGGCGTTGAGGTTGGCCAGCATCGTCCCCCAGGCCGCCGGCCCGACGCGCTCGGCTGTCGCGGTCGAGTCCACGATGTCGGTACACAACAGGGTCGCCAACACCCGCTCCGTGCGGGCGGCGGCGGGAAGTGCGAAGGTCCGCATCCCGGCGAAGTCGAACATCACCGCCGGCGCATCACCCATGACCAGCGCGTCGTGGCCCGGAAGGATCTCGTACAGCATCCCCGGCCCCACCTCCATCTCAAGCCCGTCGGGTGTGAAGTAGTGAATGATGCCCTCGACCATCAGGCCCAAGTGGTGGTACTCGCACCATTCGGTTTGGGCAATGGGCCTCACGTCCTTCGACCACTGCCAACCGGGTTCGAAGGTAATTCGCCCAACGACGAAATCACCAAGGTTCCAAATATCGGTTCGCCCGTGGGGGATGACCCGGGTCTCGTCGGGCAATGTCAGGGTCTTTCGCTGCATGTGGGCCATTGGCTACTCCCCTGATCCGTCATCGGCGAAGGCATCCGCCCCAGCTAGGACGGTTTGCGACTGTACCCCCCCAGGCCAGCCGGCCGGGGCCTGACCTGTGGCACCGGCTCGACCCAGCGCTCGACCAGCGCACGCGTGCCGGCGACGCCCAGGCGATCGTAGAGCAGCCCGAACTGGTTGCGGAGATTGGCGCCGATCTCGCTCTCAGCCTCCGACGGAAGCTCCCAGAGGGCATGCTTGAAAGGGCCGAGCGCCTTCTTGCGGGTCTTGTACAGGAACTGCTCGTGGGACTCGCCTGGCTTGCGCTCGTCCGCGCAGTTCGCGTCGCACCAATCCATCATCTCCGCCCGCAGGTCCGCCGGCAGCCCGCCCGCGTCGTACAGGATGTTCTGAAAGCCG
>JAHFBB010000102.1 GCA_023250255.1 Chloroflexota bacterium
TCGACCTGGGACTTTCCAGCTACCAGCTTGCCAACCAGCAGCGTGGTTTCTCGTTTGCGGCCCCCGGGCCGCCGGACATGAGATTCGATGAAACGACTGGTCTTTCGGCTCTTGATCTCATCGACCGCTCCTCGCAGCGAGAGCTCGCCAGCATCCTCGCAACACTTGGTGAAGAGCGCCATGCAAACCGCGTCGCGCAGGCGATCCTGGCGGCGCGCTCGGCGGGTCGCGTGACGACCGCCACAGATCTGGCGGCCGTGGTGGCCGCCGCCGTCCCGGCCAGGGGGGCCGATACCGGACGGATCCACCCCGCCACCCGTACGTTTCAGGCGTTGCGGATGGCGGTCAACCGGGAGCTCGAGGTCCTCGCCCTCGGGCTCCCGGCCGCGGTGGACCTGTTGCGGCCCGGCGGTCGGCTGGCGGTCATTGCCTATCACTCGGGCGAGGACCGGATCGTCAAGCAGTACCTCGCCCGCGAATCCCGCGACTGCCTCGAGGAACCGTTGCCTCCCGCCTGCACCTGCGGTCATCGCGCCCGGGTTCGGCTGGTGAATCGCCGTGTCATTCGTCCAACGGAGGACGAGGTCGGGCGCAATCGGCGCGCTCGCAGTGCTCGGCTCAGGGTCGCCGAGAAGCTTTCCATCGGTCCCCAGTAGTCATCAGCAGGAGGGTCAGATGAGTCGTGGTCGTCCCCGTCATCAAGGTAGTCGTCGTCGCGCCTATCAAGGGCGACAACGCGAAGCGCGCGACCGCCACACCCGGACCTCGCGGGAAGACGAGATGTGGTTGACCGTGGACCAGGGCATGAGTCCCGAGTCTGATTCCGATTCCGACCTCGGCTCGTGGGTGGGCCTTCGCCTGTCTTCCCGCGCGTCGGCCTGAGCGCGATCAAGTCGATGGCCGTTACCGGCGCACGTCCCGCTACCTGGCTCGACGGCCTGACCGGCCGGTTGCTGCCACCTGCCCGCGTCCGTCGCCGGCCCGGTGGTTCGACGCCTCGGACGCGCGCCAGCCAGGGCTTGCGGATCAGGCGCGAGGCAATTGGTCTACCCATTGTCCTGGGCGCCATCCTGCTGGCCGCCGGACTTGGGTTGTTCCAGATCTCCCTGTCGGCCAACGTCTCGGCGGCGGGCTACTCCATCAGTTCGCTGGAGGACCGTCTCGCCGAGCTGGAAGCCGATCGGCAGGAGCTGATCTACCTGATCGGCCAGGCACAGTCGCCTGATCGCATTGCCGAACGCGCCCGACAACTGGCGCTCACCCCGATCAACCCCGATTTCATCCGGTTCGCCAGCCCATTGGCCGACCGCCACCCGTAAGCGGTCGCGCGCCCTACGCGCGACCGGGAGAGCCCATGGCTACCCGCACCGACAGCAGAAACCGTGCCCTCGTCCTGCTGGTGTTGGCGTCGCTGGTCGCGACGCTGATTGGTGGACGGTTGGTGTGGTGGCAGGTCATCGAGCATGACCGGCTATCGGCCATGGCCGAATCCCAGCTCGCCCAGGATCGGTCCATTCCGGCCGTGCGCGGCACCATCACTGATTCTGCGGGTCGGTTGCTGGCGACATCGGTCCAGGCTGATTCGGTCTATGCCACCCCCCCGACCATCGAGGATCCGCATCGTGCCGCCCTTCTTCTGGCAGGGGTCCTGGGGCTTGAGGTACAGGATCTGACCGATCGACTGTCGAGCCAGCGGGCCTGGGTCTGGCTGAAGCGTCGGGTCGATCCGGAGGTCAGTCTCCGCGTCCAGGCGCTGGGCATCACCGGCGTCGGGATCCTTCCGGAGACGAAGCGGGTGTACGCAATGTCCGGGCCGGCCACGGGCACCACCCTGGCCGCCCAACTGCTGGGCTACGTGAACGTCGACGGGCTCGGCCAATACGGCGTGGAAGGCGCCAGCGACGCACTCCTGGCGGGCACGCCTGGTCAGGTTGTGGCCCAAGAGGATGCCGCCGGCCGTCGGATCGCCGACTCGATCTTCCAACTTACCGAGCCGCTCGATGGCTCGAACGTGTCCCTGACCATCGATGCCGGTCTGCAGGACATTCTCGAGCGCGAGATGTGGAACACCTACCAGCGGAACCGGGCCAAGGGGATCACGGGGGTGATCCTTGACGTTCACACCGGGGCCGTCCTGGCCATGGCCAACTTCCCCTCGTTTGACGCAAATGCCTATTCGCTGACCGACCCCTCCCTGTTCACCAACGCGGCTGCCAGCCGTGAGTACGAACCGGGCTCGGTCATGAAGCCGTTGACCATTGCCGCGGCACTCGATGCCGGCGCGATCACGGTCGACCAGACGTTCATCGACGACAACAATCTGGTCATCTACGACCAGGTCATCCACAACGCCGACCGTGACCGCTATCCGGATGGGCACGGTCCGCTGACTGCAGCGGACATCCTGGCCTTCTCGAACAACGTCGGCGCGGCCAAGGTCGCGCTGGAGCTTGGTTCGGATCGGCTCTACCAGGCACTCCGGCGATTCGGGTTCGGCACCCCGACCGGCATCGAAATCGCCCCGGAGGCATCCGGCCAGGTCTGGCGGCCAACCGATTCCCAATGGACCGGGGACCTGACAACCGCTCAGTACGCCTTTGGCCAGGGCCTGTCAGTCACCGCGGTGCAGTTGGCGGCGGCGTATGCGGCGATCGCCAATGGCGGGGTCCTGGTTGCCCCACACGTGGTTGCCGGATGGACCGATGGTGACGGGATCTTCCATCCTCGCCCATTGCCCGACGGGGAGCGCGTGATGCGCGAGGAGACTGCAGGCACCGTCCTCGACATGTTGACCAACGCGGTGGACAACGGAATTGCCAAGGCTGCCAGCGTCTCCGGCTACTCCATTGCCGGCAAGACCGGCACGGCCCAGATCGCCGGACCGGTGCGGGTCCGCGTCCGGGTCGGGCTTGACGCGAGTGGGCGAGGCATCTACCAGGATGCCATTCGCTATCAGTACATCAACGGCTGGATTGACTCGAGTTTCATCGGGGTCGCCCCGGCATCCGATCCGCAGATCGTGATGATCATCACCATCCACCGGCCTGCCGTCGGGGCCAACAACCAGGTCGCCGAGGGGCCCGCCACCGCCTTCGCGCAACTGGCCCCGCAGGTCTTCGAGTACCTGGCCATCCCGCCGGATCGGATCCTCAGCGAGGTGGCCCGGCCATGAGGTTGGTAGACTCGCGGCCCGCAACCGCTGGAGGCCGGGTGCCCCCGCCGATCCGGATTGCTGAGATCGTGGCCGCCACGGGTGGCCGCTTGTCGGGTGACGTCTCGGTCGCCGCTATTCGCGGCGCCGTCGTTGATTCACGCACGGTCGTTGCCGGTTGCCTGTTCGTGGCCATGGCCGGCGCCCATGACGATGGGCACCGCCACATCACCGAGGCTGTTGCACGTGGAGCCGCGGCCGTTCTGGTCGAGCACCCGGTGACCGTGCCCGACGAATCTTCGGTCGCGATCATCCAGGTTTCCGACTCGCTCCTTGCGCTCCAGGAACTTGCGGCCTGGTGGCGATCGCGGAGCGCTGTGCGGGTCGTCGGCGTCACCGGATCCACCGGGAAGACCATCGGCAAGGAGATGATCGCCGACGTTCTGGCACGCGGCCATCGGGTGCTGCGCAGCAGCGGCAACCAGAACTCCGAGAGCGGGCTGCCCATGAGCCTGCTGAACCTGGAGCCTGGCGACGAAGTCGCGGTTTTGGAAATGGGGATGTACACCACCGGCGAGATCGCCCGCCTGACGGAGATTGCGCGACCGACGGTTGGCGTCGTCCTGACCGTTCATCCGACCCACCTCGAGCGCGCTGGCAGCCTGGATCAGATCGCCGCCGCCAAGTCCGAACTGCCGGCGGCACTGCCGAAAGAAGGGCTCGCCGTGCTGAATGCCGACGACCTGCGCGTTGCCGCCATGCGTTCGGTCACGCCTGCGCGGGTCCGGACCTTTGGACTTGACGCACAGGCCGACGTCCGTGCGACCGACATCGACAGCCGCGGCCTGGAGGGGACGATGTTCACCCTCAGCGCGCCGTGGGGTGTCCGCCGTCTGCGCAGTGCCGCCCTGGGCCGTCACCTGGTGCCGACCGCCCTCGCCGCCGCCGCGGTGGCGGAGGAGTTTGGCGTCGGCCTCAACGAGGTCGAGGCCGCGCTCGGCGCCGGAAGCTCGGCGCCGCACCGGATGGTCGCGGTCGAGGCGCCGGGCGGCGCAACCGTGATTGACGACAGTTACAACGCCTCACCCGAGTCAGTGGTGGCGGCGCTGACCTTCCTGGCCGAGACACCTGTCGGCCGTGGACGCCGGCTTGCGGTCCTGGGCGACATGCTCGAACTTGGACCCGACGAAGAGCGGCTGCATCGACAGGTCGGGGCGGCTGCGGCCAGCGTTGTAGACGGTCTGCTGGCCGTGGGCAGCCGCGGGGCCTGGGTGGCCGAGGGCGCCCGGTCGGCCGGGTTGGCGACGATCCTGACCGCGGCCGACGTCGACGAGGCCATCGGGGTTGTCGACCGCGGACTCGCCCCGAAAGCCGGAGACATCCTGCTGGTCAAGGGCAGCCGTGGGGTGGCGCTCGACCGCCTGGTGGCCGCCTTGTCCGGTACGGGTTCGGAGGCCTAGGGAGTGCTGTCGGTCGTTCTGGCCGTCCTGCTCGCCTTCGGCGGCACCGTCGTCCTGGCACCGCTGTACATCGGCCTGCTCCGCCGGCTCGGATT
>JAHFBB010000007.1 GCA_023250255.1 Chloroflexota bacterium
ACGGATTGATGTCCTGCTCGAACGGCAACTCGATGTTGCAGCCGATGGACAGGCCGCCGGCCTCCTGGGCACCGCGGTTGGCCGCCTCCATGATTCCGGGCCCGCCACCGGTAATCACCGCCAGGCCGGCCTTCGCAAGCTTCGCGCCCAGGCGGCGGGCAAGCCGGTATTGCGGATCCGAACGGCCAACCCGTGCCGAACCGAAGACGCTGACCGCCGGACCGATGTTGGCCAGGGCATCGAAGCCCTCGACGAACTCGCCCAGGATGCGCAGGGCGCGCCATGGATCGGTGTGCTGAAAGTCGAGTTCGGGTCCTACCTGGAGGAGCTGCTGATCCTCCGTCGGGCGCCTGGCGGGGCCGCGCATGACCAGGGCGCCGGCGCGCCGGGAAGTCCGTTTCGAGGTCAGTTCGTGCGATGTCACGGCCGTTCCTTCTGCGCGTCTCCGTTCGACAGGCTCGCGCAACCGATGGTAGGGTGGGCGCGTGCCCGTGGTCGGCGCACAGCCGTCCACCCGTCACCAACGAGGATTGTATTGGCCCATTCCGTGAGACGCGCCGCGGCCGTCACCATTGCGTCTGCCCTGTTGATCGGGGTCTTTGCGCCACTGGTGGTCGGTTCAGCGACCGCCCCCGATCCGACGCCTGCCGCCCTCCTGGCGGCCCCGGACGCGACCAGCAATCCCTTCGCCGCAAACCTGTCCCGGGGCGCTGCTTCGGATCGCTCGGTGCTATTCGGCCGACCTTCGGCTGGGGGGCTGACCGGCGGCTTTGACGATCTCGGACTCGGTCTCCAATCGCCACCGTCGGTCGTCATGAAGCCAACGATCATTGGCGGCGCGACTCCCCAGATCGTGGCCCGGCCGGCTCCGACCTCCGGTTCGGTGAGCGGCAAGGCGTCGTGGTACTGCTGCACCCGGGGATGGCGGGGTCAGGCCGTGGTCGCTCTGCCGGCGGCCCTGGGCGGCCATTACGACGCCGCGCCCGGCGCCAGCCTGTACGTGATCATCTGCGCGGACCGCTGCGCGAGGATTCCGGTCGTCGACACCTGCGGCTGTCACTACGGGACAGCCACTCAGAAGGTGGCCGACCTCTCGCCGGAGGCGTGGGCTGCCATCACCGACCGCGATCGGTTCGTCTCCGGGGTCGTGACGGTCACCATCACCTTCGGCACCTCCTGAGCGGAGCCCAGCCAGTCGGCTGGTAGGATCGGCCGATGCTCCACCCGGTCCGCATCGGTCACGTCGTTCTCAAGGTCCGCGATCTCGATCGGTCATTGGCGTTCTATCGCGACTTGCTTGGCTTCCGGGTCGCGGGCGAGATGAGCAACGTCATGGTCTTCCTGACCGCCACCGGCGAGAACCATCACGACCTGGCCCTGCTGCGTGTGGGTGATTCGGCGCCATCGCCGGTCCCCAGCGCGGTAGGCCTGTACCACGTCGCCGTCCAGCTTCTGGATTGGGAGGCGGTCAAAGCGGCGCACGCCATCCTGTCCGAGCGGGGCCTGTTGCGCGGCGCGTCGGACCACGGGGTATCGAAGAGCCTGTACACGGTCGACCCCGATGGCAACGAGATCGAGCTGTACTGCGACGCTCCCCGCGAGGAATGGGAGGGGCGGGTCGACGAGATGGTGTCCATCGTTCGGCCGCTGCGCCTGGACTGACCGCGGTCATTCCGCGGAGGCGCTGGCTCCGCGTTCTCCTTGTTGTGCTGCTGGTGGTGGCGGTCGCCGTTGCCTGGAAACCGTCGCGCGTGGCCTTCCAGACGCTGGCGCTGGTTCCCTCGCTGCTGGACGTTGGTCCCCAGCCTCTCGACCTGGCTCCCACGCCGAATCGGATCAGCCTTTCGTATACCGCTGTCGATGGCCTCACCCAGGACGGCGACCTGTGGCTGCCTGCGTCTGCCTCCGCCGACGCCCCGGTTGCGCTGATGGTGGTCGTCTATGGCATCAATCCATTGGGCCTCCATCACCCGGCGTTGACCCGGATTCCCGACACCGTTGCCCGGCTGGGTGTTGCCCTCTATATCCCCGACCTTCCCTCGCTCGACCAGGAGCGCCTGGATCCGGCCGAGGTCGGCAACATCGTGGCGGCCACCGAGACCGCCATCGGGCGAGCCGAGATCGATCCGGACCGGGTGGGCCTGATCGGCATTTCGGCGGGCGGGAGCATTGCCCTGCTGGCCGCCGCCGACCCGGCCCTCAGCCTCCGGCTCTCCTGGGTGGCGGCATTTGGCGCTCCATCGGAGATCACCGTGCTCATCGAGAACGTGGTGGCCCATGCCTACCGCGAGGGCGAGGAGATCGTGGACTGGTTGCCGTCGCGCCTGTCGCGCCAGGTCATCTTCGAGATGCTGGTTTCGCTCGTCCCCGACCCGGCCGATCGCGAAGGCCTCGAGCAGACCTATCGGGACGACTTTCTGACGAGCGAAACGCCCATCGTGCTCAGCAGAGGCGCACCCCAGTTCCGAACTCCGGAGGCACTGGGGGTCGAGGCGCTGCTGACCGCCGGCTCCCTGCCGCAGGCCGAGGCGCTGATGGCCGTCGCTCCGGCGGCCGTCCTTGATCTCGCCGCGTCGCTCAGCCCGCTGACCCACGCGGCCGAGATCGGTGCACGAGTGTTCCTGATGCACGACCGCGGCGACCATCACGTCCCGGTCGCCCAATCGCAGGCCATGGCCGCCGCACTGGATGCCGCGGGGGCCGAGGTGCGCTACACCGAGTTCCGTTTGTTCGACCACGTAACCCCCGACACCACCGACTTGCTCGGGGCTACGCCGGAAATCTGGAAGCTCTTCTGGTACCTGCACGCCGTCCTGATGGACACCCTCTGATCCGGACCGTCAGCGCGGTGAGGCCACCAGCGACAGACCGATGATCAGCAGCAGCGAGGCCAGGATGACGACCACCGCCCAGGTTCGGGTGCGGCGCGGGACGTACGGCTGGTAGGGGCGGCCTCCCTTTCGGCGCGACATCGGTCTACCACGCAGCCCATTCCCGGCGGAGGAGGAACGGGGTGGTCAGTGCGTCCCGCGTCCCCACCGATCGGAGCTGCTTCCGCGTTCGCTTGAGCAACCGCCCGTGATAGGTCCCGTCGCCATACGGCTCGTGCAGGCGGGCGACGTCCCAGTCGTGGGTGCCGGCCACCGCGGACGGCGGGAGGAATCGGTCCAGCACGGCCTTCGCCTCATCAATCGCCACGAACCGCCGAATCCTGGTGCCGTTGTCCAGGACGGTCAGGGCATCGGTCCAGGCCAGGTCGAGGTCCGCCACCAACGTCGTCAGGCGCTCCATGGTCCCCGGCATCCGCTCCTGCTTGAACAGACCTCCGAGCAGAGCCTTGCGGTCCGTCACCGCCAGTCCTTCCAGCGCAATGCGCAGATTCGGGATCCCGCTCGCCACATCGGCAGCCGGGACTTCGTAGTCGTACAGGTGGACCATCATCGCGACGAACAGAGTACCGAACCTTGCGCCGGCGGGGACAATGTCCGCCGGTGCCGAGAAGCGTCGGTTTCGTTCTGGCCGGGTTACTTGCGGGGTGCGCAGCCATGTCACCCGTGCAGTCGCCCTCGTCACCACCCAGCGCTGGACCATCGGTGCCTCCGGCTAGCGCCGCGTCCGCCTCGCCTTCGGACGTTCCCTGGCCGACACCGGCCGCTGCTGCGTTCGATCCCGCAGCCTTCGGCTGGCGGGGCGTCGGCCAGATCCTTGACCTGAACTCGACGGTCATCGGCTACCAGTTGGCGGTTGGCTACCTCGACGGCACCGAACCGCGGTGGACGATTGACATGACGGTCGCCCCTTGGCAGTTCACAATCTTCGCCACCCAGCACGCGGTCACGGCGGGCCCGGCATCGGGATGGGTCGTCTACGTCAATGACGATGGCGCACAGAGCGAGGTTCGGGCAGTGCGCGTGGACGGCACTGCGGAGCACTCCGTCATCACGCTGAGTTCGGTCGTCTTCGATGCCGTCCTGGCACCCGACGGCAGCGCGGCCTACCTCGACCTGCTGAATCGCGCGAGCGGTCGCGAAGAGGGCGTCGTCAGCGTCGCCCTCGGTGGAAGCGGATCCAGTCAGCCAGTCATGGCGCCCGCTCCGGTTGACCTCGCAATCGGCGGCCCCGGACAGGTGCGGCTTGTCGCTGTGTCTCGCTTCGTGCGCGACCTTGCCATAAGCCCGTCGGGGACGATGCTCGCCCGTTTTGCCTGTGGGGAACCCTTTGGCCAATGCCTGCTGGAGGTGGTTGACCTCGATACTAATGCTCAACTGACGTTGGAGGATCCGATCATCTGGGAGTTCTTCGGGGTCAGCGATACGGAGGTCGTGGGTCGCTTCACATGCGGCGATGATTCCTGCATCGTTGGAGTGACCACCGACGATGGCTCCCGGCGAACGCTGGAATTGGCCGGAGGAGCGCTGTATCCCGGGCGGCCGGCCGTTGGCGGAACGGGGGGACTCGTCTTCCTGGGAACCGTTGGCGGCACCTACTACCACCCACCCGGGGCCGAGTTGTGGGGTTACGACCTTGACTCGTCGGTGAGCGTGCGGCTTCTTGCCATGGATGGTGGCTTCGGCATTGGTCTGGAAGACACATCCGTAGACCAATTCGCCGAACTGCCGTGGGGCTGGGCGTTGGTCCTTGTCTGCCCCGTCGAATCGTCCTGCCAGACTGTCGCCCTCAACCTCTCCGACCTCAGCCAGATTCCGATCAGCATCGGCGGTGCAGGCTACGGTGGAGGCCACGACTGACGCGCCGCTCAGAGAACACGGAACTGGCCGCTACAATCCCGCGACCGACATCGGTCTGACAGGCAAGAGGAGATTCGCGTGCTGCTGGAAGGCAAGAAACTGGTCGTCACCGGGGTCCTGACCGACGACAGCATTGCGTTTGCCATTGCCCGAGTCGCCCACGGGGCCGGCGCGGAACTGGTGCTCACGCGGTTTGGTCGGGGGATGAGCCTGACCGAGAAGATGGCCCGCCGGCTCCCGGGCACGCCCGATGTCCTCGAACTCGACGTCAACAACGACCAGCACCTCGCCGATGTGTCCGCCGAAGTGATGCGTCGTTGGGGCCGGCTGGATGGCCTGGTTCACGCCATTGGCTTCATGCCGGCAGACGGATTGGGCGGCAACTTCCTGAACACGCCCTGGGAGAGTGTGGCCTTTGGCTTCCAGACGTCGGCCTATTCGCTCAAGGCGTTGACCGTTGGCCTGCTGGAGCCCCTGAAAGTTGCCGGAGCAGATGGCGGGGCGGGAGTCATCACCCTGGACTTCGATGGCCGCTTTGCCTGGCCGATCTACGACTGGATGGGTGTCGCCAAGGCCGGGCTGGAGGCGGTGACCCGCTACCTGGCCCGCGACCTGGGCGAATTCGGCATCCGGGTGAACGCCATCAGCGCCGGACCGATCCGCACCATGGCCGGCAAGTCCATCCCCGGCTTCGACACCATCTCCGGCGCCTGGACGGCCCGCGCCCCGCTTCCCTGGGACCTGACCGATGCGACCCCCGTGGCCCAGATGGCCTGTTTTCTGCTGTCACCGTGGGCGCCGATGACCACCGGCGAGCTCATCCACGTGGACGGCGGCTACCACGCCATGGGCGCCGATATCCGGGGCTAACGCCCGAACGCCAAGCGTACCCCGTCCACGGCGAGTTCCACCAGCGGCAGATCGCCCAATTCGTCGCGGCTGACCCACCGAGCCGTATCCGTTGATCCGTCGGCCTCATCGCGGAGTTCTCCGCCGGTGATCTGGACGTCATACACGATCTGGATCGCGTGGAAATCCTCGCCATCGGTGAACCGGGTGGACCACGAAAGCACCTCGCGGAGCCCCGTGATGCCGCCGAGCAGGCCCGTCTCTTCCTCGAGCTCGCGCAGGACGGCATCCGCGGGCGCCTCACCGAAATTCAGGCCACCGCCCGGGAGCGTCCACTGCCCTTGTTCGGGATCCATGGCCCCCAATCGGCAGAGCAGTATCCGACCGTCCTCCACGCACAGGGCATAGGCGGCGACCCGGGTTCGCTGCCTCGGGCCACTGGTCACGAGTCGTACAGGTCGGGGTCCAGCAGCCAGGCCAACTCCCCGGCACCGGGCTCGGGGATCCCCGGGAATTCGACGCAGGCGAGCCCCCCCTTGCGCATCCGGATGGAGGCGGCCCCGGTCAGCAACTCCATCGCCATTGACAGGTCTGGCTCGTGGCCGACGAACATCACCCTCCGGGCGCTGCCATCCACCGTCATGGCGCGGGCCATGTCCGACCAGTCGGCCCCGGGAACGAGCCGGTCGTCGACCACTGGCGGCCGAGGCAGCCCGACTCCCGCTACGAACAGGTCGGCCGTCTGGGCGGCGCGGGGCAAGGGCGAGGTGAGGACCAGGTCGGGGCGCAGGTTGAGCCGCCGCCAGAGTGGTGCCGCGGCCCGCAACTCGGCGATGCCGGCATCGGTCAGTTCGCGGTCGCCATCGCGTGGATCGGCCGGATTGCCTTGGCCGGCCTTACCGTGACGGAGGAAGTACAGGATCACGGCATGAGTTCCTGTGGCGGATAGGTGTCGTAATCGGAAATCTTGATCCAGGATTGGTTCTCCCGATAACCCGGCTCCAGGAACGGATAGCCCGCCCCGTCGACATACACCAGGCGAAGAGTTTCGTCGGCGTTGACCTCCACGTGCAGATTGATTGTGCCGCCGGCTCCTGATGCGTCCAGATCCTCGTCCCGCGCGTCGATCCACACGCCATCGATTGTGAAATCGGACCCCAGGGTCCCGTGGAAGACGACCGTGATGTAGCCGAGGGCCGTCCTGACCTCGAGGTCGCCGGGTGGCGTGAAACCACCCGCGAACCAGATGCACGAGCCGACCTGGCGGAAGTAGTAGATGCCTCCCCGAATCCCCACCTTTTCGGTCAGCCAGGTCCCATTCAGATCGATTCGGTCGCCCGCGGGCGTCCGCAGGTCAATTGGTGGGCAGGCCACGGCCGCCGCAGAAGGTGAAGCACTCGGCTCCGACGAGTTCGAACTGCCGGGGCTGGGCGTGCAACCGACCAGGCAGAGCGCCAGGCCGGCACCGATCCAGATCCCGCCTGTTCGGCGAATCACGGTGCAACCACCTCGTCGCTCACCTTCTCCAGGTGAGTCGCGCTGACCACCGCCGCCTCGTCCGGTTCCGACGTCAGGACGACGCTCAGGTCGCCGTCGCCCGACTCAAAGGTGATGGTCCAGGTCTTGTCATGCCATGCGTTGCCACTGAAGCTCGTCCCGGCCATGCGCACCACCGCCCAACGCCCCGGGATGGTGAAATCCGACTGCATGGTGCCTTCGAACACGATCGTGTACAGCCCGAGCGGTCCCCAGTCCTGCGTGCCGTCGGAAGCCGCGAAGCCTCCCGCGTACCAGAAGCAGTCTCCGTCCTGGTAGAGGTAGTACACCGGTCCACCACCGGGCACACGCCAGGTGCCCGTCAGGTCGACCCGTGCGCCAGAAGGATCGAGAAGATCAATGGGGTCGCACGCGGGCAGTCCTTCGCTGGCGGTGGCCGTCGCGGCAGCCTCCGATTCGGATGGGCCTGGGGTCGTATCGGCGGTGGTGCATGCGCCGCCGATCAGCAGCGCGGCGATGAGCGGAAATCGCAGGGTCATGGAGGGGGGATGTCGTTAGGACCCAGGAAGGTGAACATATCGTCCTCGAGATGTCCCGTTGCAGAGATCGCCACCAACATCATTCCCTCCTCGGATCCGGACGCTGTGAACTGGATCTGGTAGGTGGCGGTCCCCCAGCCGCGATTGAAACCCTGCAATCCGGCTGTTCGCACATCCGCCCAATCCCCCACGACCGTGAATTCCGCGGTCAGCTGGCCGCGGAACGAGGTTGTCCATGGACCCAACCCCCCAAATCGCCAGACGTCGTCGGTCGTCGAGGTCTCGAAGCCGCCGCTCAGCCACAGGCAGTCACCCGCCTGGAATGCGTAGTAGATCAGTTCGTGCTCGCTCAACCAGGCTCCGGTGAGGTCAACGATCGTGCCGGCGGGGCTCCGAATCTCGAAGGTCGAGCATGGATGGCTGACGGGCTCTTCGGCGCTGGCGGTGGGTATGGGGGATGACGCTGCTGGCCCGAATGCACAGCCCGCGAGACCCGCGGCCAATGCCAGCAGGAGGATGCGTCGGGTCCCTGCATGGGGCGCCCGAAAGGCCATGACCTGGCTCAGTCCGGGAATGCTTCGGGTCCGCGTTCGGCCAACTCCTGGGCCTCGGCGGCGGCATCGGCGGCCGGCAGCCAGCTGAACGGGTAGGCGGGATCCTCCAGTTCACCAGCCTGGCGCGTCAGGTGCAGGGGATGGAACGTGTCGATCATGACCGCCAGTTCCTCGGTGGCCTCGCGACCAATGGAAGCCTCCACCGTGCCCGGGTGAGGTCCGTGGGGGATCCCGGCGGGATGCACGGTGAACGAGCTGATGTCCACTCCGCGTCGGCTCATGAAATTCCCCGCGACGTAGTAGATGACCTCGTCGGAGTTGATGTTGCTGTGGTTGTACGGCGCCGGAATCGCCAGCGGGTGGTAGTCGAACTTGCGCGGCACGAACGAACAGACCACGAAGTTGCGAGCCTGGAAGGTCTGGTGCACCGGCGGTGGCTGGTGAACCCGGCCGGTGATGGGTTCGAAGTCCTCGATGTTGAACGCGTACGGATACAGGTACCCATCCCAGCCGACGAGGTCGAACGGGTGGTGGCTGAAGTGGTAGGCGCTGATTCGGCCGCGGGTCTTGACGTCCACCACGAACTCGCCGGTTTCGGTGTGCGCGGCCATCTCGCCCGGCGGTCGGATGTCTCGCTCGCAGTAGGGCGCGTGCTCCAGCAGTTGTCCATACTCGTTACGGTAGCGGCGGGGCGGCTCGATCTCCGAAGGGCATTCCAGCCAGAGCATCCGCTGGTCGACGTCTCCGGGGATCAGCCGGTACGTGGTCCCGATCGGGATGACCAGGTAGTCGCCCGGCCGGTAGTCGATGGGCCCGAAAATCGTTTCCAGGGTGCCGTGGCCCTCGTGGACGAAGAGCAGCTCATCGGCTTCGCCGTTGCGATAGAAGCGATCCATGGGCTCGGTCGGACGAACCACGCCGAAGGTGACGTCGCTGTTGAAGAACAGAGGAACGCGCCCGGAGATGGCATTGCCGCCCGTTTCGATGCTGCCGGTCTTGACCAGGTAGTGCCGATGGGGGGCGTCCGACCAACGCTCGAGGGCGACATCGCCGACCTTTTCGATCCGATTCGTACGGGTGGGCGCGGTGTGGTGGTAGAGCAGCGAAGCGGGTCCTGAGAACCCCTCGACGCCGAACAGCTCTTCGGCGTACAGCGTGCCGTCGGGCTTGCGGAATTGGGTGTGGCGCTTGTGCGGCACCTGGCCGCGCTGGACGTAGAACACGGATCGGCTCCTGTGGGGCACGGCCATTCTATCGAGCAGGTCCGCGCCCGCTGCGGCTAGCGACCCTTCTTCTTGCCCTTTTTCGTCCTGACCGCTGACGGCGCAGCCGGGACCGATGTTCGCGGGTTGTCGGCCACAGCTGCCAGGATGGCCTTGAGTTCGAATGGGGTCAGTCCGGGGTGCTTCGAGATGATCAGCGCCACCAGCCCGGCAATGTGCGGTGCTGCGAACGAGTTGCCGGTGGCCACCACATCCGACCCGTCTTTCCAGGCCATGGGCACGTCCACCCCCCAGGCTCCGAATTCGACCGGGGGATTGGGGTTGTAATAGAAGCGCCACGGGTCGGGTTCGGCATGAGCGGCCACCGAGAAGACACTGCTGAACAGCGATGGGTACGATGCCTCGGCAATGTTGTTGGCCGCGCTGATGAGCGCAACGTTGTGGAAATAGGCCTCATCGGCCAGCTCGTGGAACAAGCCGTACATCGCGTCACTCTTTGACGAGAGCGACAGGTTGGCGACCTGGACGCCCTGCTCGATGGCCCATTCGAGACCTCGAGCGAACGCCGCGCCTTTGCCTTTCAGCTCTTCGTTGAGCACCCGCACCGACACGATCTCCGCCTCGGGCGCGAGTCCCAGGATGATCCCCGCGCAGGCCGTTGCGTGACCGTACAGATCCTGGCCATTGTCCTTGACGACCTCGGGATCCCCATTCTTGTCTATCCGCACCGCGACCGATTCACCGAGGCGACCGCGAACCGCCGGATGGCTGCCTTCGACCCCGCTGTCCACGATGGCCACCCGGACGCCCTTGCCCGTGGCTCCGCCCCAGGCCCACTCGCGATCCACCCGACTGATACCCGCCGTTCGAGCGAGCCGATCAGCAGCCAGAAAGGCCTCTGACCAGGCCGGCAGATCTTCGGGGTCAATGGCCACAGTCGCGGCCTCCCGGTCAGCTGCGACGACCGCGGCGGGCGGCTGCCTGCGCCCCCACGGCGCCGAGGATGGCGGTTACCAGGTTCAGTTCGCGCTCGCCCAGGCCGCGAAGTTGGGCCACCTGGTCGGCGAGGCGCCAGAACGGTGCGGCATCGTCAAGATCGAGATCGGCAGCAGCCACCGAAATCAGCGCCTCGACCTCGGCATCGGTCAATTCGCGGTCGCCGCTGGCCTTGAAGGCGGCGCGCAGCAGGTCGGACACTTCGCGTTGGGCGCGGGTCACGGCAATGGCGGTGGCCGCCTGGGCGGCGAAGACGCCGAGCAGCTCCATGTCGCGCAGTGAGAATGTCGCCTCGGACCGCTTGTCGAGAACCTGCAGAACTCCGTGCGTACCCTGCTCGTCGCTGAGGGGCACCGCGGCAATCGAGCGGGGGATGTAGCCGGTGCGCGCGGCGGCCTTGCGGTTGAAGCGGGGGTCGGACGCCACGTCCGACAGCGCAAGCGCCTGCCCGGTTGAAAACACGAAGCCGGCAATCCCCTGGCTGGTCTTGATCGATTTACCGACCGCGCCGGCACCCTGTGGACCGGCGGCGACCCGGAACTCGAGTCGATCGGGATCGCGCTCGAACAGGGCAATCGAGGATGCCTCGGCGTCGAACAGCCGAACCGTGGCGTCCACGATGGACTGCAGGAGGCGTTGCTCGCCGTCGGGATGGAGCCGTCCGGCGATCGCAGCGCGATCCGCGGCGGCGCGGATGGCAGCCACGGCGGAATTGAGGTGTCGATCAGTCATCGGTACAGAGATAACACAAAGGCGGCGGGATGAACCCGCCGCCTCCGGTGCTCGGGAAGCCTGATTACTTCGCCCGGGACTTGGCCTTCTTCTGGGCGTGACCCGTCACGTCGTCCGAGTCGGCCTTCTTGTGCGCCCGGGACTTGGCCTTCTTCTGGGCGTGACCCGTCACGTCGTCCGAGTCGGCCTTCTTGTGCGCCCGGGACTTGGCCTTCTTCTGGGCGTGACCCGTCACGTCGTCCGAGTCGGCCTTCTTGTGCGCCCGGGACTTGGCCTTCTTCTGGGCGTGACCCGTCACGTCGTCCGAGTCGGCCTTCTTGTGCGCCCGGGACTTGGCCTTCTTGTGGGCGTGACCCGTCACGTCGTCCGAGTCGGCCTTCTTGTTGACCTTCAGAGACTGCTTCTTGTGGGCGTGACCGGTGACGTCGTCGTCCTCGGTGCCCCTCACGACCGCCTTGGTCGCGATGCGCGACTTGGACTTGGTAATGACGTTCTGGGGCGCCTTCGCCAAGCTATGGCCAGACACGTCGTCGCCGTCATCGGCGATTCGCCCTCGGATCTTGATCTGCTTGTCCATGATTCCTTCTTCTGCCTCCCGATGTGTCCGGGAACCTCATTGGTCCCGGAACGTTGAGCCGATGGTGCGGCCCATCGGTCCATTCACTCGATCTGTCCAGCGACACCCCCGCTGTCATGTTGCTGACAGTGGTGTATTACCGGGCGGCCAAGCGGTCGAGTCGGTCGAGGTCGGGTATGACCAGGGTTTCGTGCTCGATTCTCACCAGGTCCTGGTCGACAAGGTCGGCCAGAAGGCGATTCACGCTCTGCCGCGTTGCGCCGATCATGGCAGCAAGATCGGACTGTGTATAGGGCCAGTCGAGCGTGACAACCCCGTCCGGATAGCCTCCCTCGGGTTCCGCTTCCCGCGCGAGATGAGTCAGCCGGCTGGCCAGTCGCCCGGCGATGTCGAGGAAGTGGAGGTCTTCGACGTGCCCGGTCAGACGACGAAGTTCGGTCGCCAGGGCCGCCAGAAGCGCATCGCGCAGTGGTGCGCTGGTCGCCAGCAGTTCCCGGAATGCGTCCCGAGGAAACACCAGCGTCTCCGACGGTTCGACGGCCGCCGCCGTGGCCGAACGAGGAGCGCCGTCCAGCAGAGACAGCTCGCCAAACGAGTCGCCGGGTCGCAGGGTGGCGATGATCGCCTCGTCCCCCTCGGGCGAGGGAAGCGCGATCTTCACCGCGCCGGTGGCCACGATGTGCAGGGAATCCCCCGGATCGCCCTGGTGGAAGATGACTTCTCCCTTGCGGAATTTCCGCCGTCGCAACCGGCCACCGATGGCTTCGAGGTCAGAGCTCGCGCAACCGGCGAACAGGCGGCTGCGGCCAAGCAGGGCCGCGAGATCAGCTGGATCCTCGAACATCAGTTCCCGCTCTGCGCTCCACGATGCATGTCCAGGAGCCGCGACGTCAGGCCGGGTCCGGCATTGACCAGGTCCAGGAATCGGTCGCCATACAGCGCCAACAGTTCGCCGTCCGTTTCGGCCGTGACCGTTGCGGTGCGGGGCACTTTGCGAAGGAGGCCGATCTCGCCGAACAGGTCGTCGGGGACCAGGGTCCGCAGGCGTCGGAGCTCACCGGCAGCGTCCACCTGGGTGACCGCAAGTCGCCCATCCAGGATGTGATAGAAGCGGTCCGCCGGTTCTCCCTGGCGCACCACGACCTCGCCGGCGGTGATCGGGACTCGCACCAGGTGACGAGCCGCGTTCTCCAGCGAGGCCGGCGCCAGGCCGTTGAACAGCGGCAGCCGCATGAATCGGTCCGCGCCGTTGATCAGCGGCGGCGGGGCTGCGGTCTGGCCGACCAGGGCGGTGCCGAGAACGGTCGCGACGGCCATCGCCACCCCGAATACCAGCAGGACCGCGACCGGGCTGAACAGATCGGCCAGGATGGGTGCCAGGAATGCACCCAGGGCGTAGGTCGAGACGGTAATCGTGTCCATGGCGCCAATGGTCCGTCCGCGAATGGCGTCGGGAACCGTCCGCTGAAAGATGGTGGTGACCACGATTTCGAGTAGGAGCATGCCGGCCGTGGCGATCACGAAGGCCGCCATGGTGAAGATGAGGACCACGCCCTGGCCGATGAGGATGAGGCCCACGCCGAGCGTGATTCCGCCTGCCAGCATGGGCAGCAGGAGGTTGCGGCGTACCGTCAGCGGGCCGGCGACGATCGCCCCCAGCAGGCCGCCGAGGCCAATGG
>JAHFBB010000103.1 GCA_023250255.1 Chloroflexota bacterium
TCGGCAACATCGGCCTCCTGTTGGAGGATGGCCATCTCCTGAACAAGCCGGAAGCCATCTTCGAAGTCAAGCACGCCAGCGACCGTGATGGCGCTGTACCAGCCGAGGGAGTTGCCAACGACTGCCACGAACTCGTGGTCCGCGGCCGCTCGGTCGGCGTCGAGCAGCGTGACCAGCCAGGTCAATGGAGACGCGTGGACCGGCTGCAAGTGGAGGCTCGGATCGAACCGGTCGGCCCCGTCGAGTTGGCTGAGGGTGGGCAGGCCCCGTTCGGTTCGCAGGCGGTCCGCGCTGACCACCCAGCGGTGGCCCGCGGGAAGCGATCCCAACGACGCGGCGGTATAGGACCCGCGACCCGGGCATGCCAGCAGGGCTCGCTTCACGAGCCGGCTCCCACGCTTGCGCGCCGCGACCGGCTTGCCGCGCGAGGCTTGGCCGCAACATCAATCCCGGCCGCGATGATCTGGTCAGTCCCCACCAGGACCGCCGCCGTCGCCGTTCCGAGCGGGACGAAGCTGTCCACCGCGCGGACCGAGCCGACGCGCCCACCGAAGCTGTTCTCGATCAGGTCCGCGATCAGTGCGTCGGCCACCCCGGCGCCGGTCGCTCGGCACTCGTCGACGATCAGGACCCGGCCGACGTCGGTGGCGTGTGCCCGGACGGCCTCGACAGGCAACGGATTCAGCCAGCGCAGGTCCAGGATCCGGGCGCGAATCCCGTGCTCACGCTCAAGTGTTCGCGCGGCCTGCAGGCTCAGCCGGTAGCCATTGGCATAGGACACGATCAGCAGGTCCGCGGCTCCGTCGCCGCTGACTCCGACGTCGCCGGGGAGCAGGAACGAGGGGGGAGCGGGGTAATCGGTCAGCCAGCCGGCGTCGCCGTCGTGGTGGAGATCCTTCTCGTGATAGAGGGCGATCGGCTCGAGGAAAATCGTGACCCGGCCATCCTCCTGGGCGGCCGCGAGCGAACCGCGCAGCATTCGTGCAGCGTCGGCACCGTTGGATGGCACGGCCAGCAACAGGCCGGGAATGTCGCGCAGGGCGCCGATGCTGTTGTCGTTGTGGAAGTGGCCGCCAAAACCCTTCTGGTAGGCGAGTCCCGCGACGCGCACGACCATGGGGTTCCGGAACTGGCCGGAGCTGAAGAACTGGAGGGACGCGGCCTCCCCACGGATCTGGTCGAGGGCGTTGTGCAGGTAGGCGAGGTACTGGATCTCGGGGATGGGCAGGAGTCCCGCGTGGGCGGCACCCTGGGCGATGCCCAGGATGGAGGTCTCGTCGAGCAGCGTGTCGAAGACCCGGGCCGGGCCGAACCGCTTCTGGAGCCCGTTGGTCAGGTTGTAGACCCCGCCCTTCCGACCGACGTCCTCGCCGAAGACCAGGATCTCCGGGTGACGCGCCAGTTCGTCGGCCAGGGCCGCATTCAGGTTGCCGGCGAAGGTTCGTGACTGAGGCTGTGCCACCTCCTCGGGCAGCGTGCCGCCGAAGCCGTCCCGGCGTTCGACCGGGTCCAGGACGCGCTGGTTCGCACGCTCGGTGATGCGCGCGGGATGCCATGGCGCCATGGGGGCCACCACTTCTGCCGTGGTCATCAGCCGTGGCCGGGTGGCTGCTTCCTGGGCGGCAGCCCAGACCCGTGCCCGGGTGTCTGCGACCAGCGCCTGCAGGGCGCTTGGCGTCGCGGCCCCCGTCTCCACCAGCCAGCGGGCATTGCGCAGGAGCGGGTCCCGCGACTCGGTTTCGGCGATCTCACCGACCGAGTGATAGCCCTGCTCGGCGTCGCTGCCTGCGTGTCCCCACAGGCGGACGGTCTTGAGGTGGAGGAAACCGGGGCGTCGGCTGGCGCGGACCTGCTGGATGGCCGCCTGGACGACGTCCCAGATCTCGTCGAGCTCGCCATCCGCATACCGATAGTCCAGATGGGTCATAGTGCCGAACGTCTCGGCAATCCAGCCCTCGGGCGTAGGAACGCTGATCCCGGTGTCGTTGTCCTCACAGACGAACAGGATTGGCAGTGGCAGACCGATGCGCGCGCCGTAGCGCGCCGTATTGATCGCCGACAGGGCCGTCGCATGATTCGCGCTGGCATCCCCGAACGAGGCCATCACGATGGCGTCCGGCGGGATTTCGTTGGCCACTGCCAGCTTGCGGGCGCGCGCCAACGAGAAGGCCATGCCCATGGCCTTCGGCAGGTGAGAGGCAATGGTCGAGGTCTGCGGCGGCACCCAGAGCGCTCGGCTGCCCCACACCTTGTGTCGACCCTGAGCGATGGGGTCTTCGCGAGATGCCACGATTCCGAGCAGGGCGTCGAACGCCGGCGTGCCGCCAGGCAGTTGCCGGGCGCGGGCCATCATCAGTCCGCCGGACCGGTAGTGCAGGAAGGCCGGATCGGTGATCCGCAGTTGCGCGCCCAGCACGGCGTTGTTCTCGTGACCGGCTGATCCGATGGTGTAAAAGCTGCGGTTGGTCTTCTTCAGTTCGCGCGCCACGACGTCCAGCTGACGGGACAGGACCTGGTCCTCGTACAGCTCTACCGCGCGACGCGCGGTCAGACCGCTCCCGGGGCGGAGCGGCAGATCAGGGTTCGCGGCAGTCGCCGCCGGCTGCGCGGCGGCGAGGTACGAATCCAGGGCGGCTTCGACGATCGGAACGCGATCGAAGGTCATGCGGGGGCGGCCTCGGGGCAGTCTGGGGACTGCGGGGCATGATAGCCGCCCCCCGAGTCAGCCGGGCCATCCTCCCCCGGTGCTCGCCGACAAGGGGCGTGGACAGCGGAACGAGGGCATCTGATCCTCCAGCCATGAGCTCCGCGCTGTGTGCGGGAGCGCGCCTAGAGGAAAGCGGACGGCCCTTTGCCGCGGCTTATCGGCCGCTTACTGGCGGGAGGCGACCTGGTCGAGGCGTTCAGCCAGGGCGACAGCTCACACCGCGCCCAGCGAGATCAGGATGGCCCCCGCCACGGCGAGGGCAAGGCTCGCAGCGCCACCGCGGGGAAGTGATTCTCCGACGAATATCCGGGCGGCCACCATGGTCACCAGCGGATACAGTCCGGTCAGTGCTGCGGCCAGGCCGACCTGGAGGAGCTCGCGCGACAGGATGAAGAACAGGTTGCCCAGGGAGTCCGCAATGCCGCCGACCAGGATCAGCGGCAGCACCGGCTGCACGGCGGCCCCCCAGGAGCGGGCCGGGCTGCGCCTGACCGTGAATACCACGACGACCGCGACCGCCGCAGTGGCTGCAGCCCGAGAGACCACCAGGATCCACCACGGATCGGGTGTGGCTGCCTGATCAATGAAGATGAGGAATCCCGCAAAGCCCAGGGCTGCCAGCCCTGCATTGCGCAGGGCGGCGGCCATGTTCGGTGTTCGAGCGATGCCGCTGGCGAGCACCGCGGCGGCGATGGCAAACGCCATGCCCACCAGTTGCAACGGGCTGACCGATCGGCCGATCAGCACGCCGAAGATCAGCGCCAGGCTGACCGATCCCGCGGACGACAATCCGGCAACCAGCCCCATCGCCCCGGTCGACATGGCCTGGTAGAGCGCCGCCAGGCCCAGCCCACCGCACAGGCCGGCAGCGGCGGCCAGGAGGAGCTTGTCGGCCGCCGGCACCATTGCCCCGATCCCGACGGCGATAGCGGCCAAAGCCACCAACCCGGCGAATCCCACCAGCATGGTGGCCACCGGCGGCGGCAACCGGCGAGCGCTCAGCCCACCGCAGAAATCGCCCAAGCCGTATCCGACGGCCCCCGCCAGGCCCCACCAGGTTCCCAGTTGCGGCATCGGCGGACTCTAGCAGCGGGGCTCTTGACAGGGTCGCGGCGTGAACCCCACAGTGCGGCCCACCCGCCCCGCTGAGGAGATTCGTGGCGATCGAACCCACCGCTACCACTACCCCCGCCGCGTTCGTCTCGGGGGATTCGGTGCCCGCCGTCCGCCTCGAGGGACTCGAGAAGCGCTGGGGTGAGGTGGTGGCGGTTGCCGGAGTCGACCTCGACATCGCGGACGGTGAGTTCTTCTCGATGCTCGGCCCGTCCGGCTCCGGCAAGACCACGACCCTGCGAATGATCGCCGGCTTCGAGGAACCCACGGCCGGACGGGTGATTCTGTCCGGGCGCGACGTGACCGGCGTGCCCCCGTTCGACCGTGATGTGAATACCGTCTTCCAGGATTACGCCTTGTTCCCGCATATGTCAGTGGCTGAGAACGTGGCCTATGGCCTCATCGTCCGCAAGGTTCCACGGGCGGAACGAGATCGTCGGGTGACCGAGGCGCTGGCCATGGTTCGTCTCGAGGGATTCGACAAGCGGAAACCGGGACAGCTGTCCGGTGGCCAGCGCCAGCGGGTCGCGCTGGCTCGCGCGCTCGTCAACCGGCCCAAAGTGCTCCTGCTCGACGAGCCGCTCGGGGCGCTGGACCTGAAGCTGCGTGAGCAGATGCAGATCGAGCTGAAGGCCATTCAGAAGGAGGTGGGGATCACGTTCATCTACGTCACCCATGACCAAGAAGAAGCCCTAACGATGAGCCACCGGATGGCAGTGTTCAACCTGGGCCGAATCGAGCAGGTCGGGACGCCCGCCGATGTCTATGAGCACCCGCTGTCCACCTTTGTTGCCGGGTTC
>JAHFBB010000104.1 GCA_023250255.1 Chloroflexota bacterium
CGCCCGTCGAATCGCGCTGGTCAGCAGGGTCACCAGTGCAGAACCAACCAGCAGCAACCAGCGACGGGGTGAGCGCCCTGCGTCCAGGCCGCGGGCGCGCCGCGCAAGGCCGAGAGTGCGCCAGTCGTCGGCCACCAGTGGTGCCAGCCGGAGCGACGCCAGGGTGCTCAACGCCAGCCGGGGCGACACGCGCATGTCCTGCATGAGGGCGTCCGCCAGGTTTGTCGGGTCAGTGGGCAGCACCGCCAGCAGACCGGTCAACCCGACGGCGAACACCCGCAATCCCAGGGCAAGACCGATGTCCGCTGAGGGTCCTCCAGCAGCAACGAATCCATTCGACAGGCCGATGACCGCCGCCACTGCCAGCAAGGGACCGGCGCGAATCGCAAGCCGGCGCACACCGATTCCGGCCAGGGGCGCGGCCGCCAGGTCCAGCGCAATGATCACGGTGGCTGTGACCGCATCCAGCGAGACGAACAGCGCGGCCATCAGGGCCAGGCCCGCCCCGATCCGAGCAAGCGGGTTGGCACGACCGATCATGAGTCGCCCATCGTCACGGTCCGCGACGCGACCGCGCCCAGAAACGTCGGGTCATGGCTGGCGATGGCCAGGGCCGCGCCGCGATCGCGTTCGGCAATGACCAGGTCACGGAGCTCGCCCCAGGTCCGTCGGTCCTGGCCAAAGGTCGGCTCGTCGAGCAGCAGGACGGCTGGATGGGTGGCCAGCACGACCGCCACCGATAGCCGCCGCTTTTCACCACCCGACAGGGTGAATGGGTGGGCCTCGGCGAGATGAGTCAGACCCAGCCGCTCCATGAGTTCGACCGTAGCCTGCTGGACGGGATCCGCCCCCGCGCCCGCGAGCCGCGGGCCAAGGGCAAGTTCATCGGCTACCGAAGACGTCAGGAACTGGTGCTCGGGGTCCTGAAACACCGACCCAACCCGCGAGGCCAACAGACGGGCCGGCCATTTCCACGGTTCCGACGCATCGTCCAGGGCCAGGGCTCGGGTCGCCTCGACACGCCCGCTGGATGGACGAACAAGGCCACCAAGGAGGTGCAGGGCAGTCGATTTGCCCGAACCGTTCGGCCCGGTCAGGGCTACTGCCTCACCCCCGCGGAGAGCTGCGCTGAAGTCGGCGAGCCCAGACGCTGCCTGACCCATGGGCCCAGCGGGATAGCGGAAGGCGGCTGAGTGCGCCTCGAGCAGGACTTCGCCCCCCGCCGGAACGGGCGGCGCCACAGACGGCTCGGTCTCCGGCAGCCAGACGCCCAGACGATCCAGCATCGGCCGATCGGCAAACACCCGCTCGCGTGCCCCGTCGGCCACCACCGCGCCGGCATCGAGAACAACGACCCGCTCGATCAGCGGCAGCCAATCGCCAACCCGATGCTCGACGACCACCAGGGTCATTGAGGGGTCGTCGAGTTGATTCGCCAGCGCCGCCCGGAACCTGTCGGCGCCCATCCGGTCGAGGTTGGCCGTCGGCTCGTCGAGCAGGAGCAGCCGTGGGCTGAGTGCCAGCGCGCCTGCCAGTGCCAGCCGTTGCTGCTCGCCCCCCGAAAGCGCCGATGTCGGGCGTTGTCGGTCGTAGGGCCAGTCCACGCCAGCCAGCGCCTGGTCCACCCGCGGCCAGATCTCGTCCGCACGTACCGCGCGGTTCTCAAGGCCAAACGCGATCTCATCGCCCGCCCGATTCATGACGATCTGGCTGTGGGGATCCTGGAACACCAGTCCCACTGCTCTCGAACCACGGCGCGCTGCCTCACCCAGAACCTGCAGCGTTCCTCGCATTTCCCCACCGCCCGATCCATCCAGCAAACCCGCAATCGCCAGCAGAAAGGTCGATTTGCCCGAGCCGGAAGCCCCCAGAACGAGGACGCGCTCGCCCTGGCGAATGTCAAGATCGATGCCGCCCAAGGCCCATGTGTGCCGGCGTGGGTGACGCCACCCAAACCCGCGGGCCCTGATCGCCGGGGCGGACGTCACGACGTGGACTGCTCCCGGCCGGCGGCCAGCCCGTCAAGAACGCCGGTGGGCAGCATGGCCCGCATGAGTGCCCATGATCCGATACCGGCCAGCACCATTCCGCTGACGATCATCCAGGCCGCCAGGGCGACCTTGAACTCGGCGGGATAGTCGGGGAACCAGACCACCACGTCGTGCGCGAATTCGCCGATGGCTGCTCCGGCGCCGGCCAGCAGGGCAACCGGCAGCCGCCAGCTGCGGTACAGCGTCGCCGCGAACACGAGCTCGGCCCCGACACCCTGCAGGAACCCCGAAATGACCACGTCCAAACCCCACGCCGATCCAAAGAGCGCCGACACGATGGCGGCCACCATCTCGGCCAGGATGCCCGCGCCGGGACGCCGGACCAGCAGCGGCGCCAGCACTGCCGGGATGAGCCAAACGCCGGAGACCAGGTAGGTCGCCGGCGACAGGCCGCCAACAGTCAGCGCGCTGAAGACGAACCCCCAGGCCCAAAACACCACACCGAACACCACGCCAATGGTCGCGGTGACCACCAGGTCCACCGTCCGCCAACCGGTCATGACCCCTCCTCTCGGGCGATCTCGATCGCCAGTAGCATCCCCTCTTCCACGCTCACCGTGGCCGGGGGTTCGATCACGACGTTCGACAGTCCGCGCGATGTCCCCACCAGCAGGTCCTCCGCGCGGAGCGGATAGCGCAGGCCCCGGGTTGTGACGCCTCGCGCAGCCGGGTACGGCACGAGCGACACGGTTTCACCGACAACCCCTGACCCAAGCCATGGGTCGCCCGGTCGGACCAGACGAACGGTCGTTCTTCCACGAACGAGCCGGACGTCCGATCCCGGGGGCCGATTGGCGGCCAACAGACCGAGGTTCGTGAGCTCGTGGTCGAGGCGCGCGCCGAGACCACCGACGACCACTACCTGGCTCGCACCGCGCGCCCACGCCGCGCGCAACGCAAGCTCGCCGTCAGACGCATCCTTGTCGGGCGGATGACGCTCGAAGGTCGCCCCGGATGCCTGCAGCGCCGCGGACAGAGCCGCGTCGATCGAATCGAGATCACCTACCACCAGGTCCGCTCGGATGCCGACTCGCGCCAACCAGTTCGCGCCGCCATCTGCAGCCACCACCAGGTCGGTCCCGGTGACATGAGCCACGTCTCCCGGAACCGAATCTCCGTTGAGCACCACTGCCACCCGCACAGCACCTCTCCGTGTCCAACGGCGGGGGCAACCGAAGGCGGTCGATTCGACTCCCTGCGCTGGCATGACCCAGATCAGGTTCGAGGGTCTGCGGCTCTGGTCCGCACTCTCAGCGCTCCCGCGCTCCCCTGTCGTTTGGGGTTGTGCGGGCAGCCTACCACTCACTCGATCTGATTGGTGATGACCGTGATCGGGATATAGAAGTTCCCGAGCGACGCGGCGTCGAACCAATAGAGCGGGTCGATGCGCAGATTGAACGCCTCGCTGTATGAGCCAGTGGCGACAGCTGCGCGCAGGCCAAACGTGAATCGCCCGGTACCATCAGGCGGCACCGAAACCGCGTCGAGCCAGGTGGGCACTGAGGCTGACGGCCAATCGATGGCCCGGAACTGGCTGGAGCGATTCGCGGGCAGCCAGGTTCCCAGAAGCCCACGGGCACCCGACCGATCACGCCACCAGCTGCGCCCACCGAGATTCCTGAACTCCACCCAGTGGGTAACCGTTGTGTACTGCCGAATCACCTCGGTCGCGGCGTTGCTCTCGCGAACGTACGCGCCAAGAAAGGGTACCCGTCCCGGCCAGGTGGTCCACCAGCGCTCAGCCATCGGATCCACGATCCGAACCCCGGACGATGTTGCTTGGCTCACCTGGAAATGGAGGTGGGCGCCGTAGCAGATGCCGCTGCATCCAGATCGACCGATGGTCTGGCCGGCCTGGATCTGCGCTCCGATGGATACCAGCGCACCGTCGTAGGCCAGGTGGTAGTAGAGCGTTTCCACACCGTCGGCGTGGCCAATCCGCACGAAGTTGCCGTAGGAGCCGAACGCGGTGGTGCCAAACCCTTCCTCGACGTCGAGCACGGTCCCGTCCCGGGCGGCCGCCACAGCCGATTGGAGGGCCATTGGATAGTCGATTCCCGAATGTTGGTCGTAGACCCGGCCCCAGTGATAGGCGGTGTCCTTCCACTTCTGACCGGTCCAATCCAACTGCGAGCCGACGGCGCGATCGCGGTCCACTCCGTAGCTGAGGCCAACCTCCGGGTCATGGAACGGCAGGGTGTAGTCGCCGGCGGCGGCTGCCGACGTGGGAGCGCCGAGGCTCAGGGCTCCCACGATGACCGCTGCTGCGAGCGCCTTCATGAGTCGCAGGCCCCGTCGCCGGCCCAGCATGCGCCGGCGGTGAGGTCGGTGATGAGTTCGCCGTCGGTGTTCAGCACCGCTGCGGCCGCGGCCCGTTGGACGAGGACTGCCGTACCGCTTGGCCCAAATCGCGGCGATGAGCCAGGCCCCAGGATGCGCGCCGGTTCATGCCCGCCGACGACGGCAATGAGAACGTTCCCGGCATCGGTCCAGGCCAGGTACCGTCCGTCCGAGCTGACGTCCAGGTCAAGCCCCACGGAGTCAGTGGTGACCGACAGT
>JAHFBB010000008.1 GCA_023250255.1 Chloroflexota bacterium
CCAGGATGTGCTGGGGACGTTCCTCGGGGCAACCGAACAGGTGAATGCAGGGGCCCTTGAGGTCCGCCTCCACCAGGCCCTCCTCGATACCGACCGGATCGAGCGGATCGAACGGGGCCAGGATCGGGGCGAAGATGGCGGTCGCGAACAGCAGGCCGAGCAGGATCAGACCCAGCCGGGCATTCCGCTGGCGGACGATGTTGCGCAGGGTGTCCTTCCACAAGTTCGCCGGTCGGCCCGCCATGACCAGTGCTTCGGCCGGTGCAACCTCGGTCGACAGGGAGATGTTGGGATCCATCATTGGACGCGGATCCTCGGGTCCAGGAACGCGTAACTGATGTCCACCAGCAGGTTGATGACCAGGTAGATCATGGCCGTGATCAGCGTCAGCGCCTGGATGACCGGGTAGTCGCGGCCCAGGATGGCATCGGTGATGGTCTTGCCCAGGCCGGTCAGCCCAAAGACCGTCTCGGTCAGGACGGCGCCGCTCAGCAGGGCACCCAGTGACAGGCCGACCACGGTGACCACCGGCAGGATGGCGTTTCGCAGGCCGTGGCGCATGACCACCGCCCGGTTGGCCAGCCCCTTGGCGCGGGCGGTGCGGATGTAGTCGAGCCCGAGCACCTCCAGCAGGCTGGAACGGGTCATCCGGGCAATGAGTGCCAGCGGGATCGTCCCCAGCGCGAGGGCCGGCAACAGGAGGTGAACGAAGGCGTCACCGAAGATCTCCCACTGGCCGGTGATCAGGCTGTTGACCAGGTACATGTTCGAGATGAAGTCGATGACCACCCGCGGGATGCCGGCGAGATCCTCGAGGCCCCAGCTGGTCGCCAACGGAACGATCACCAGCCCGCTCGTCAGCCGGCCGCCGGGCGGGAGGGCGAAGGGGGTGTCCTTGAGAACGATGGCGAACAGGTAGATCAGCAGCAGGCCGAGAACGAAGACCGGTGTCGAGACACCGATGTTGGCACCGATCATGGTCCCGACGTCGGTCGCCGAGTTCCGGCGGGTTGCACTGATGACCCCCAGGGTGATGCCCACCGTGGTCGCCCACAACATTGCCAGCAGGGTCAGCTCAATGGTCACCGGCATCCGTTCGATGAGCATCTCGGAGATCGGCCGCCCATAGCGGATCGACTCGCCGAGGTCGCCGTGGATGAGGTCGCTGACGAAGATCCCGAACTGCACGGGCAGCGGCTCATCCAGCCCGAAGCGGGCGTTGAAGTCGGCGCACGTCTCGGGATTGGCGCGCTCCTGGAGGGCCGCCACGCACGGGTCGCCGGGAAGGATCCGGGCGACGGCGAAGACCACGAAGACGACGCCGATCAGGACCAGGAACGACAGTGCCACCCGCTGCGCGATGAAGGTGAGCATGTGGCGGCGACTATACCCGGAGCCAGACTGAAAACGAGAGCGGGCGCCACCTCCGAGGTGGCGCCCGCTCGAGACGAGTCGGGTTGATCGCGGTTGCCCGCGATGAGCTTCCCTATTCGGGGGCGGGGAGATTCGCTCCGAAGAACGCGCCCCAGTACGTGAACTCGCCGGTCCGCCCAATGTGGAGCGGATGGCCCGCATCCCATTGAAGGGCGTAGGACAGCACCACGTCGTTGGCGTCAAGGGTTCCGCCGTTGTGGAACGTCACGCCCTCGCGGAGGGTGCAGGTCCAGACCGATGCGTCGTCGTTGCCGGTGCACTCGGTGGCCAGTGACGGAATTGCGGCCGTCCCGCCCACTTCGTACGCGTACAGCGATTCGGTGATCTGCTCACAGACGCGGAGCGTCTCACCATCGCTCTCATCGGGGCAGAACAGCGAGATCGGCTCGGCGTTCTGCATGAACACCATGGCGGCGCGGCCACCGGGGTTCATGACCGAGAAGACTTCGCTGGTCAGCGGCGAGGAGTGAGCCCCCTCGACATCGGCGCGCCAGGCCGAGGCAGACGCACCATGGGCAACCGGGATCATGGGCACGAACTCGCGGATGGCGTTGTTCGCCTCCTGATAGGCGGCCGTGCGGGCCTCGGTGTCCAGGGTGGTCGCGCCGGTGCTCAGGGGACCGGTGATCGACGCGGGAATCTCGCCAAACTGGAGATTCGCCGGGTTGTTGAAGTGGTAGTCCAGGAAGTTGGTGGCATCCGGATAGTCCGCGCCCCAACCGAGGAGATACAGACCGTCCAGCAGGCCGGCAGATGAGTTGTCGAGGAACGTCCCCGACTCCTGCTCGGTCAGTTCCACGTCGATACCGATCTCGGAAAGCTGGGCCTGGATGTCAGTCCCAACAATGACCGGATCCGGCAGATAGCCGCGAACCACGTTCCGGTAGTACAGCTTGGTGGCAAACCCGTCCGCGAAGCCGGCATCTGCCAGCAACTGACGGGCGGCATCCTGGTCGTACTCGTACCAATCCTCACCCTCGCAGCCCATGGCGATTTCGCACGGGGTGAAGTGGGTGGCAACCGAAGAGCCAACCGGGTAGAAGTTGTTGATGATGCGCTGTCGGTCAATGCCCATGGCAATCGCCTGGCGGACGCGAACGTCGCTCCACGGGGCGAAGGTGTTGGTCATGCCGATGTACATCACGTTCAACGCCGGGCGGCCCTTCAGAACCAGGTCTGTATTGGCCTGGATGGTTGAAAAGTCATCCGGCCCGGGGTTGTCGATGCCGTCCACCGTGCCAGCCTGCAGTTCGAGCAGGCGAGCCGCGGATTCGGTCGACCAGCGGAAGATCAACTGATCCGCGCCGGTGTTCTCGCCCCAGTAGTCAGGGTTCTTGGTCAGGGTGATGTGATCACCGCGAACCCACTCGGTAAGCATGTACGGGCCGGTTCCATCCGGTCCCGCCAGGATCGAGTGGTTGGCCATGTTGGCCTCGAGGGTCGCAGTGTCATTGATGCCCATCGCCGAGAAGGCGATCTTGGACAGGAAGGCCGGGTCGGGGTTGCACAGCGTGAACTGCACGGTGTGCTCGTCAACGGCCTTGATTTCCGACATGGTGCCGCCGTAGTCGCAGTCAGCGGGACCGTCAGCAGGCCATGAGGTGGCCGCGAACGGTGCCTGGCTTCCCGCGGCTTCCGACGCACTGGGCTCCGTCGATTCCGCCGGGGTGTTCTGGCAAGCGGCCAGCACCAACCCCAAGCCAACGATTAGGGGGAGAAGTCTCCGCATCCAGAATCCCTCCGATTCCTCTTGAAATGACCCTCGCGCGCGGACCAGTCGGCCCGCTGTTGACGCTTACCTTAGCAGTCTCAGGCCCGTTTCTCGACCTCTTTCTTTCAGGATGCCGCCGGCGCGGCAGCGATCGAGGCGGGTTCTTGGGGCGCCTGCTCGGGGTGCGCAACGCCGACGTCGCTGCGCAATGACTCTTCGGCAAAATGGCAGGCGGCCTGATGTTCGGGGGCCAGCACCCGCAGGGGTGGATCCTCGGTAGTGCACACCTCCGGCCGTCCGAGTTTCTCGTAGAGCCAGCAGCGGGTGTGGAACCGACAGCCGGTTGGCGGGTTTGCCGGCGACGGGACGTCACCGGTCAGGATGACTCGCCGGCGCTTGCGCTCGAGTTTCGGATCGGGAATGGGCACGGCCGACAGGAGGGCACGGGTATACGGGTGGCCCGGAGCAGCGTAGACCGTGTCCGGTTCCCCGATCTCGACGATCTTGCCCAGGTACATGACCGCCACCCGGTCGCTGATGTGGCGGACGACCGACAGGTCATGGGCGATGAATAGATAGGTCAGTCCGAACTTCTCGCGCAGCTCGATCAACAGGTTGAGGACCTGCGCCTGGATCGAAACGTCCAGGGCGCTGATCGGCTCGTCGCAGACGATGAACTCCGGCTCGACGGCCAGCGCCCGCGCCACGCCGATCCGCTGGCGCTGGCCTCCACTGAACTCGTGCGGGTAGCGGTTGGCGTAGTTCGGGTTCAGGCCAACGAGTTCGAGCAACTCGGACACCCGGCCGCTGCGGCTGCCCTTGGATCCCAGGCCATGCGTTTCGAGCGGTTCGGAGATGATCGAATCCACGGTCATCCGCGGATTCAGGGAGGAATACGGGTCCTGGAAGATGATCTGCATCCGGCGCCGCAGGCGGCGGAGGTCATCGGACTTGAGGGTGCTCAGGTCATGCCCGTCGAATCCGACCGTGCCGGCGGTCGGCACGCGAAGGCGAATGGTTGCCCGACCGGTCGTGCTCTTGCCGCAGCCCGATTCGCCCACCAGGCCGAAGGTCTCGCCCCGGCGGATGGTGAAACTGATGTCGTCGACTGCCCGGACGTGGCCAACCTCGCGCTGGAACAGGCCGGAGTGGATCGGGAAGTAGACCTTCAGGTTCTCCACCTTGACCAGTTCGTCGCCACTGACCGGCGCCTCGCGCGCCGGGCCGGCGGTCCGAGTATCGAGCTCGCGCTCCATGGTCATGCGATCCATCCCCCTGGTTCGGTGCCGAAGCAGCGGGCGAGATGACCCTCGCCTTCGCGCGAACTCAACTCCGGTTCCGCAGTCCGGCAGCGGTCGGTGACGTAGTGACAGCGCGGACTGAAGCGACACTCCGGCCCCGGATCCAGAAGGTCCGGCGGCAGGCCCTCGATGGTCCGCAGGCGGGCCGAGCGTGCATCGGTCAGGCGCGGCAGCGAATCCATCAGGCCCCAGGAATACGGGTGGCGAGCGTGCTCGAAGACATCGTCCACCAGGCCGGTCTCGGCGATGCGGCCGGCGTACATCACGTTGACCCGGTGGCACATGCCGGCAGCGATCCCCAGGTCGTGGGTAATGAGGATGACCGCTGTCCCGAATTCCTCCGACAGCGAGCGGATGAGGTCCAGGATCTGGGCCTGGATGGTGACGTCCAGGGCGGTGGTCGGCTCATCGGCAAGCAGGAGCATTGGATCGCAGGCAAGGGCGATGGCGATCATCACCCGCTGACGCATGCCACCGCTGAACTGGTGGGGATAGTCCTTCATCCGGTCCCGTGCCCGCGGGATCCCGACCTTGCTCAACAGCTCGACGGCGCGGTCGTCAGCCGCTCGCCGGCTCAGGTTGAGGTGGAGCTTGGCGGACTCGGAGATCTGGAACCCGATCGGCAGGGTCGGGTTCAGGCTGGTCATGGGATCCTGGAAGATGAAGCCGATTTTCTTGCCGCGCATGAGCCGCATCTCGGCGTTCGAGAGCTTCAGGATGTCCACGCCGTCGAAGATGATCTGACCGCTGACGATCCGCCCCGGGGGGCTCGGCACCAGCCGGACCAAGGACAGCGCGGTGACGCTCTTGCCGCAGCCGGACTCGCCGACCAGGCCCAGGGTCTCGCCGTAGTCGAGGTCGAAACTGACCTCGTCCACCGCATGCACCACTCCCTCACGGGTGAAGAACTGGGTGGTCAGGTTGCGGACTTCGAGCAGGCGTTTGGCATGCGGCTGCTTGTCGTGCAGCTGGGCTGCCATCCGCCGACCCTCTTCGGTTGCGACTTCGACCGAATCCGGCAGGTCCTCCACCACAACCGATGGAGCCTGGGCGCTCTCCTCGCTGAGCGTCACCCTATTGCTTCCCCTTCAACTTCGGGTCCAGCGCGTCGCGAAGACCGTCCCCGAGGAAGGTGAAGCTGATGAGCGCCGTGGCAATGGCCAGGGCCGGGAAGATGACCAGGTGCGGGAACGACCGAAGCCATGGCTGCCCATCTGCCACCAGGCTGCCCCAGCTCGCCCGTGGGGGCGTGGCGCCGATACTGATGAAGGCCAGGGTCGCCTCAGCCAGGATGGCGCCGGGAATCCCGAGCGTCACGGCCACAATGACCGGTCCGAGCGCATTCGGCAGAAGGTGCTTCGAGATGATCTTCTTGCTCGGGACGCCAATGGCCTGGGCGGCCTCCACGAACTCGGTCTCCTTGAGCGACAGCAATTGGCCGCGGACGAGGCGCGCCATGGTTACCCACGAGGTGAGACCAATGGCCACGAACACCAGCAGCAGGCCATCCAGGGCCTTGCCGAAGACCGTCTCCTTGAGGGCCACCGACAACAGGATGATGAACAGCAGGTCCGGGTAGGCATAGATCACGTCGGTCAGCCGCATGAGCCAACTGTCGGTCCGCCCGCCAAACCATGCCGCGGCGGCACCCACCGGCATGCCGATGACGAGGACCACGAACTGGACGACCAGCGCCACGGTCATGCTGATCCGGGCACCGTCCATCAGCCTACTGAGCAGATCGCGGCCGAGTTCGTCGGTTCCCAGGAAATGACCAGGGCTGAACGCCGGCAACGGCAGACCACCATTGGCCAGCACGGCGTCCAGATCCTGGTAGTCGTACGGCCAGGGAGCCAGATAGGGCCCGAATATCGCGATGAACACGAACAGGATGACCAGAACCCCGCCGACAATGGCCAGGCGGTTGCGCCGGAGGCGCCGGAAGGCATCACCCCACAGCCCGGACGACCGGCGAACCTCGACGGTCGCGGCGGGAAGGGTCTCGGTGCGGTTGGCCACGCGACGCTCCTAGCTGTATCGGATGCGCGGGTCGATGTACGCGTACAGCACGTCCACCACCAGGTTCATGATGGCAATGGCGGCCGCGTACAGCATGGTCATGGCCATGATCACCCCGTAGTCACGCTGACCAATGCTGGTCACGTAATACCGGCCAATGCCCGGCACGCTGAAGATGAACTCGGTGATGAATGAGCCAGTGATCAGGAACGCCAGCAGCGGGCCCAGGATGGTGACCACCGGGATCAGCGCGTTGCGGATCATGTGGACCACGACGACCGACCCCTCCTTCACGCCCTTGCTATGCGCCGTCCGAACGTAGTCGCGGCGGGTCACCTCGAGCATGGAGGCACGGGTGTAGCGCGCAATCTGGGCGATCGGGAACAGCGACAGGGCAATCACCGGTAGCACCCACGACGACGGGTCGGTACGCCAGTCGAGCGAATTGGGCTGGAACCAGCCCAGCGCAATCGAGAACACGACCAGTAACAGGATGGAGGCCACGAACGTGGGCGTGGCGATACCGATGATCGAGACGAAGGTTGCCGCGTAGTCCGGGATCCCGTTGTGCCGCAGGGCGGCAATCACCCCCAGCGGGATACCCACGATCACCGACAGGATGAAACTCATCAGCCCCAGCTGGACCGTCACCCAGATTCCGTCAGCGACGATGTCGTTGACCGAGCGGTCGAGGTACTTGTAGGACGGACCCAGGTCGCCGGCCAGAAGTCCGCCAAAGACGAGGTTATCCGCCTCGTCGCGTTGAAGCGCACCCTCATCGAACTGCAGTGGGCCGACCCAGTTGAGGTACTGGATGAACACCGGCTCGTCGAGGTTGTACTTCTGGTCCAGGTGCTCGATGACCGACGGCGGCAGCTTCTTCTCCTTCGACCACGGACCGCCGGGGACGGCGTGCATGAGGCTGAAGGTGATGATCGATACGACGAACAGGACCGGGATGATCCAGAGTACCCGTCGGATGAGATAGGCGCCCACGACCAGACTCCTGTATCAGATTTCGCCAGTGTAGTCGACGGCCGCGGCCCCCGAAGACTCTCGCCTCGGATCGCCGCGGCCGTCGGGCGGGCCGGCGGACCGGCCCACCCGACCGTTCAGGTCAGGGAATTGACCTTACATCTCGTGGGGGGCAATCGTGATCCACGAGTAGAAGAGTTCGCCCGTGCTGCTGTCCTGCGACGTGGGAACCAGGTTCTGGACCCACGGCTTGATCAGCGTGAACCGGGCCCCGTTGCGGATGGTGATGATCGGCGCATCGGCCATCACCTGCTCCTGGGCCTGGTTGTACAGCGGGACCTGCTCGTCGAGGGTCGCCTTGACAGCCGCCTCGGCCAGCAGTGCGTCCACTTCCTCGTTGCAGTACCCCCCGTTGTTGTTCCCGCTGCTGCAGGAAATGAGGTCCGTGAGGAAGTTGTTCGGGTGCGGGTAGTCCGCGCCCCAACCAAGGCGGAAGATGTCAAACGGATCTTCCGACAGGCGGGAGAGGTAGGCGCCCCACTCCAGGCTGACCGGCTCGACGGTGACGCCGAAGGCGGTCGACCACTGGCCCTGCATGAACTCGACCTTGTTCTCATGGTTCGAGTCAGCGTTGAACCCGATCTGCAGATGCAGGTCGGCGGCCGTGATCCCAAGCTCGGAGAGGCCAGCCGCGAAGTCGGCCTGAGCCTGTTCGAGGTTGTACTCCCAGAACTTGGTGTCCTGGTAACCGGGCATGCCCGGCGGGACGAGGCTGTAGGCCACGGTTCCGATGCCACCAAACGCAACGGTGATCATGGTTTCGCGGTCAATGGCCTCGGTGAACGCCTTGCGCAGATTGAGCGACTGGGCGAACGGACCATTCGGGTCCTTCAGGTCAAAGCCGAAGTAGTAGATCGACAGGACGGTGCCCTGCAGAACCTCTTGGCTCAGCTCGGGATCCTCCTGAACGCGCGCCACGTCCTGGGACGGGACGCTACCAATGTCCAGATCATCCGTCTCGTACGCGCCAAGGCTGGCGGCCGGGTCGGCGATCATGGCCATTTCGATGCGCTCGAGCGTCGGCGCAGGGCCGGCGGACCAGTTCTCGTTCGCCTCAAGCACGATCTGGGCGTTGTGCTCCCAGGTGGTGAGCTTCATGGGACCGGAGGACACGTAGTTCTCCGCCTCGGTGAAGCCCTCGGTGCTCGTCCACGACTCCTGCAGCGGCACGGTCACCCACAGGGTCGCGATGTACACGAAGTACGAAGCGGCGTGGGCGAGCGACACCACGAAGGTGCTGTCGTCGGGGGCAGAAACACCAAACGCGTCAAGCATGGCGTCGATGTCATCGACTTCCGGATCAGCACCGAGCAACTCGGAGCCGCCGACGACGTCAGCCATGACGTAGCTGTAACCGGCGGCAGTCCGCGGGTCGATGAGTCGCTTCCAGCTGTAGACGAAGTCGCCGGCAACGATGGGATCACCGTTGCTGTACTTCAAGTCCGACTTCAGGTGGAAGGTGATGGTCTGACCATCCTCGCTGACGTCCCAGCTCTCGGCCAGGCCCGGAACGATGTTCAGGTCCTCGTCGAAATAAGCCAGGGGGTAGGTGAGCGAGCGCAGAACCTGGATGGACGCGCTGTCGGTCGCAGCGGTCGGGTCGAGCGTTGGGGGCTCGCCGCCGATGTCAACCCGGAGGACCTGCTCGGCGGGCGCGACAGACGGTGTCGAACTGCCCGAGGGCTCCTGGCTGGTGCCGGTATCGGCAGTGCAGGCCGCCAGAACGACGGTCAGCGCCACCATGGCACCCATAACTCTCTTAAACCACATACACCTCATCCTTTCGCCATGTTGGCGTGAGTGCGGAGATCTCGCCGCGCATCGCGGCGCATCGGTCCTGTCTGGGCGAGGCACGTTGCCCCTTCCAGGGTGGAAGATGACGTCCTGCGATGGGCGCGGTTGACCCTCCTCTCCATCGGTTCGCCGGAGCCAGTTCTCGCCGTCCCGACCGCCCCAACAGGGAGCGTGCCTGAGACATGCTCAAACCGCCGGTGGGCACAGCCCGCGGCAAAGTCCGTCAATGATGACCCGCTGCCAACGCCCGCGTCAAGGTGACCCTCCCGCGTCCGCAGGCGGCGGTTTGTCACTATTCGCTAGTCGGGTGGGCGTTGAAAGGTTCAGATTTGACCTCAGCGGACGAAGGCCCAGCCGGAGGCCGAGGCCACCTGCGCGGTACTGACACCGCCGCCGGAGATCTCGAATTCGCGTTCCTCGCCCGGCGCCAGGGGGCTGCCGACCGAGGCGGCCACGACGGCGCCGACGAACTCGCCGTCCGCGTCGAAGAAGGCGACCCCGACGGCGGGTGGCTGATTCCGTTCGATGGAGTTGTCGTTGGTGAGCGTCCCGCGGACAGTGACTTCCCCGGCAGTTCCCGGTGACCAGCGGAGGTCACTGACGTCGAACTCGAGACCCGGCTCGTCATCCATCCCGCGCGTCGGGCAGGCCTTGATATGGGCCGTCAGATCCGCCGGGGTGCCACTGCCGGTGATCGGTTGGCCGCCCATCAGGTAGGTGGCAACCGTCCCGACCTGGACAATGGATGGGCTCGGGAAGAAGCGGCCGGCGCGGGTGTAGATCGCGTTGCCGCCCTCGGCCCACTCGAGCCGGATCACGGGCTGCCAGAGCTGCTGGGGCTCGTAGTCGTACAGCGTATTCAGGAAGGTGACCGGTTGGTCACCGATGTTCCGCAGTTCGAAGTACATCGACACCTGGCCGAAGGCAAGGTGCACGTGCTGGATGATTTCGCCCCGCCAGGGCTGCACGGGTCCCGCTGGCGGCGGAACCCGATAGGTAAGGGTCACCGCCGCAGGATCAGACGCGCCGGGCGTTGCGGACTCGCCAGGCGTGACGCCGCATCCGGCAAGGACCAGGCCTGCCGCGGCAAGGGCCGCCGCAATCCGACCGGGGATCACTGGGTCAGGCCGGTCTTCGCCTCGGAGTGGAACGGCACCTTGCCTGAAGGATCGACCCAGGCGGTCAGCTGGGTTGCAGGGGGAGACGGCGGCGGCGAGGTGACATACGCCAGGTACCAATCCGATGCATCCACCGGCAGCGGATCGTTGTCGGCGGCTTCCATCAGGCCCGTCTGGACGGGCATGCGCGACACCGGTACCAGGCCTCCCCGATCGAAGGCAGGCAGAACCGCCGCCGCCAGAAGGACGAAGGCGGCTCCCAGCGGCAGCAGCCGGACGCGCCAGCCCATCCGCCCAAGGCGGCTGGGTGCGGCCGGTTCGAGGGCCCGTCGGCGGACCTCCAGCCAGGCGTTCGGCGAGGCCTGGTATCCGGCAACCCGTGCGGCCAAGGCCCGCTGCAGTTGAACGACCAGTTCACGATCGAGGCCGACCTCATCGCGACAGGCGCGGCACGTCTCGAGATGAGCCAGGTGAGGCGCGGACCAATCATCGAGTTCGCCGAAACGGAAGAACTCCAGGAGTTCGCGCATGATTCGCCGGCAGCTCATCAGGCCAACTCCTCCCCGGCCAGGCGACCGCCGGCGACGGTGGCCCGGCGCTCCACCGGCAGGAGCACCCGCAGCGCTCGCAGTGCGTAGTGGATCCGGGACTTCATTGTTCCCACCCGGCAACCGGCGATGTCCGCCGCCTCTGCCAGCGAATAGCCGTGGAGGTAATACAGAACGACTGCGCCGCGCTGCTTCGGCGGAAGTGCGTCGATCCCCCGCTGCAGGACCTCGAGGATCTCCCGCGACTCGACGACCTGGTCGGGTCGCGCGGCGATGTCCGGGGCCAGGTTACCGATGAGGTCGGTCAATGGTTCAGCCAGCGGGCGGCGACGGGACAGGCGGGTGAAGCACATGTTGGTACACACCCGCTGGAGCCACGGCAGCGGCGAGACATCGGTCCGCAGGCGATCCCGGACGCGATAGGCCTTGACGAAGCAGTCCTGGAGGATCTCCTCGGCCAGGAATGGATCGCGAGTGATGGCGAGGGCGGTCAGGTAGACCGGGCGCTGGTAGGCAGCGAAGAATTCCTCGAAGGCGTCGAGGTCTCCGCCCTGCATGCGGCTGACCAGGTCGTGCTGCGCACCGGTGTTTCCCAAGGTGTTGATTCTACGCTGCACCCACGCCGGGGGTTCGATTCGGCTCCGGCTCGGGCAGCCAGCGGAGGTCCGGTTGGCGGGCGGCGGTGGCCTCGTCGAGGCGTCCGACCGGGGTGGTGAGCGGAGCGGCCCGAACGGCATCCGGATCGGTGCGCGCCTGCTCGGCGAGCTCGGTCATGATGGTCACGAAGCGGTCGAGGGTTTCGATGGTTTCCGTCTCGGTCGGCTCGATCATCAGCGCCTCTTCGACGATGAGCGGGAAGTAGATGGTCGGGGGGTGGACGCCACGGTCAAGGATGGCCTTGGCCAGGTCGAGGGTGCTGACCCCGTTCTCACGCTTCTGGCGCCTTCCGCTGAACACGACTTCGTGCTTGCACAACCGGTCGTAGGGCAGGTCATACGACCCCCGCAGGCGGACGCGCAGGTAGTTCGCCGCCAGCACGGCGTCGTTGCTGACCGTGCGCAGGCCGGCTTCGCCGTTAGCCCGGATGTAGGCATACGCCCGCAGATGCATGCCGAAGTTGCCCTGGAACGAGCGGACCCGACCGATGGCCGTGGTCCGGCTGCCCGCTTCCTCGAGCGCAAAGCGCGCGTCGGGCGTTGATCGCCCCGTCCAGGCGTTCGCCCGGACGATGTCCGGATCGCCGGCGACAAGCAGGGGCAATGGACCTGGCAGGAATGGAGCCAGGCGGGGGCCGACCCCAATCGGTCCCGCGCCGGGTCCTCCCCCGCCGTGCGGGGTGGAAAACGTCTTGTGGAGGTTGAAGTGCATGACGTCAAAGCCCGCTTCACCGGGCCGGAAGCGACCCAGGATTGCGTTCAGGTTGGCGCCGTCCATGTAGGCAATCGCCCCTGCGGCGTGGACCGCGGCCAGGACCTGGTCGATCTGGTCCTCGAAGATTCCGAGCGTGCTCGGATTGGTGATCATCAGCGCCGCGGTGTCCGGCCCGAGCGCGGCGGTCAGCGCGTCGAGGTCAATCCCGCCACGTGCGTTCGAGGGGATGGTCACCGTGGTGTAGCCCACCATGCTGGCGGTGGCCGGGTTGGTGCCATGGGCACTGTCGGGGACCAGCACGACCGAGCGTTCGGTATCGCCGCGGGACCGATGGTAGGCCCGTGTCATCAACAGGCCGGTCAGCTCGCCGTGCGCGCCGGCGGCCGGCTGCAGGCTGACCGCACTGAACCCGCTGATCTCGCGGAGCAGTTCGGCGAGCAGCCATTGGAGTTCCAGGCTGCCCTGGCTGAGGACCGCGGGATCCAACGGATGGGAGCCGGCCAGTCCGGGGAGGTGGGCGGCCCATTCGTTGACCTTGGGGTTGTACTTCATGGTGCACGAACCCAGTGGGTAGAAGTCGAGGTCGATGGCGTGGTTCAGCCGGCTCAGCCGATTGAAGTGGCGCAGGAGCCCCAGTTCGTCCAGCTCGGGGAGTCGCGGGGCCGTCCGGCGTCGCGCGGCTGACGGGATCTCGGATTGGCCCACGGCGGCACCGGTGGCGGCCGATGAGGGCGGCGGGAAGTGCACGCCGCGCCGGCCTGGGTGCGACAACTCGAAGACGGTCGGCTCGATGACCGTGTTCCCTACCCCTGCCGTCGTCCCGCCGAAGGCGGCACCCCGCCCACTGATCATCGGTTCGCCGCCAGGGCCGCCACCAGGCGGTCGATG
>JAHFBB010000105.1 GCA_023250255.1 Chloroflexota bacterium
CTCGACGGATGGGAGGGGCCGGTCCTGCTCGAGGAGCGCCTGGAAGGGCCCGAGGTCTCGGCCTTTGCACTGATCAGCGACCGGACGGTCATTCCGCTGGTGGCTGCCCGGGATGCGAAGCGCCTGGCCGATGGCGACCAGGGGCCGAACACCGGCGGCATGGGTGCCTACACGCCGCTACCCGACTTTGATCAAGCCGCTCTCGACTGGGCGGTGGAACGGGTCTTCGAACCAATCGCCTGGCAGATGGCGCGCGACGGAACACCGTACCGGGGCGTGCTCTATGCCGGATTGATCCTGACCCCGAACGGACCACTGGTCCTTGAGTTCAACGTCCGTTTCGGCGATCCCGAGGCCCAGGTGATCCTGCCGCTGCTCGACGGAGACCTAGCCGGCGCCCTCGAAGCGGTCGCCCGCGGGTCGGCACGCGATGCCGGCGAGGCGGTGGTAATCGGGGATCGCGCCGCGGTGGGCGTCGTGTTGGCCAGTCCGGGGTATCCGGAGGCACCGGTGGGCGGTCTCGAGCTGCGCGGGGCCAATCCGTCCGCGCCGGAGGACGGCGCCGATCTCCTGTTCTTCCACGGTGCAACCACCCTCCGAGCGGGCGGCTGGCAGGCTCCCGCGGGACGGGCCGTGACGGTTGTCGGCGTCGGCCAGGACCTTGGAACAGCCCGCCAACGCGCGTACGCCGGGCTGAGCGGGGTCGAACTGCCCGGAGGGCAGTATCGGTCCGATATCGCCCTCTATCCTTAGCCGTGGTCATGGCCAACCCGACTGTCGCCGTCATTTGCGGCTCCCGATCCGATCTCCCCGCGCTGCAGGCCTGCTTCGATCAACTCGACGCGTTGGGCATCGGCTGGGAGGCGAGCGTCATCAGCGCCCATCGCCAGCCGGAGGCCCTGCGGGCCTACCTGGCGGAGGCGGAGGCGGCCGGGGTTGCGCTGTTCATTGGGGCGGCCGGGATGGCCGCCCACTTGCCCGGGGTGATGGCCAGCATGACTGCCCGACCGGTGATTGGCGTTCCACTTGATGCAGGCAGCGGCGGGACCGACGCCCTGCTGTCCATGGCCCAGATGCCCCCCGGGGTGCCGGTGGCCACGGTAGCGATCGGTGGTGCGCGGAACGCCGCTCACCTCGCGGCACGGATCCTGGCGCTGTCGGACCCTGCGATCGCCGAACGGGTCACCGCCTTCCGGGCGACACAGGCCGCGGGCGGCGAGGTGCGGATCGATCCGCGGGCCGGGTCGAAGCCGTGATCGAGCGCTACGCCCTGCCGGAAATGCGCGCGATCTTTTCCGAGGCGCGCCGCCTCGAGCTATGGACTCGCATCGAACTGCTTGCGGCGGAAGGCTGGTCCCGCGCGGGGCGGATACCTGCGGCAGAGTGGCAGGCGATCCGGGAGGGCATCGGTACGGTCGACGCGGACCGCATGCGCGAAATCGAGCAGGAATCACAGCACGACATCCTCGCGTTCCTGCGCGCCCTGACCGAGGACCTGGGTCCGGAGGGCCGCTGGTTGCATTACGGCCTGACCTCGTCCGACGTCCTCGACACCGCCACCGCTGTGACCCTGCGGGACGCGACTGACGCGGTGCTGGCGGAGCTCGACGGGCTCCTCGGGGCCACCGCCGAGCTGGCTCGTCGCCATCGGTCCACCCCCATGGTCGGCCGGACGCATGGCATCCATGCCGAACCGACGACCTTTGGCTTCGTGGCGGCCGGTTGGTATGCCGAGCTGCTCCGTGACCGTGACCGGCTGGGTGTTGCGCGAAACGAGATTGCGGTTGGCAAGATCAGCGGGGCCGTCGGCACCCACGCCAACGTGCTGCCCGAGGTCGAGGCATGGGTCTGCGATTCGCTCGGTCTGGTCCCCGACCCGCTGGCCACCCAGGTGGTGAGTCGGGACCGCCACGCGGTGCTGTTGACGACTCTCGCGGTCCTCGGTGGGACGCTCGAGCGGATCGCGACCGACCTCCGGCACCTCCAACGCACCGAGGTGGCCGAAGCGTTCGAGCCGTTTGGGGAGGGACAGCAGGGGAGCAGTGCGATGCCCCATAAGCGCAATCCCATCCTGGGCGAGCGGGTGAGCGGGCTGGCGCGCCTTCTGCGGGCCGATGCGCTGGTTGGCCTGGAGAACATGGCCCTCTGGCACGAACGGGACATCAGTCACTCCGCCGCCGAGCGCTTCGTTTTCGAGCGGTCGTTATCGGTTGCGGCCTATGCCTGCCGAACGCTGGCATCGGTCATTCGGGGCCTCGAGGTCGATGCGGACCGGATGGCCGCGAACCTGGACATGACCGGCGGAGCGATCTACTCCGAGGCCATTCTGCTTGCCCTGGTAGCCCATGGCGTGGATCGCCAGGAGGGGTATCGCCTCGTCCAGGCGGTAGCGACCCGTGCGCGCCAGGGTGGACGGCCGTTTCGCGAGGAAGTGCGTGTCGATGAGCAGATTGGTCTGCTCCTCTCGGGTGACGAGCTGGCGCGCGCCATGGATCTGGAACAGCACCTGGCGGGCATGGCAGGCGCATTTGCCAGCCTGGGTCTCGGCGAGTGACCGTGGGCAGGCTGGGGATTCGTCCTGCCGTCGACCGCCTGTCTCAACGGACCGGCGCAGTCCTGCCGGGGATGATCGTCTTCCTGGTGGCAGTGGGCTGGATACCCCTGATTGCTGGGGTACTCGGCGCGCCCGACGAGGGCGACCTGGCCTTCTTCGGGGCCTCGCTGCTTGGATCGGGCACCTATCCGTGGAACGTGGCGGCAGTTGTGGTGAGCCTCTGTGCCGGGCTTGCCGCCGCCGTCATGCTGGTGGCGGCCGCCGAGAACGAAATCCTCAATCGCCTGGCCGACGAGTACGGCAGCTCCACCCGAATCTGGCGGGCCGCAGCGGCCATCTCGCTGGCGAGCCTGCCCGCCGTCCTGGCGGTGATTGGCCTCGGTTGGGCAGTGGTCATCGCGGCGCCGGCCGCCTATGCCAATCCCGACCCCAGCGATCCGTTCTGGGCCCAGGTGGGAAGATCCGTGCTCCCGTTGCTGATCCTGGTGGCTGCGGCCATTGCCCTGGGGCAGATCCTCGGTGCATCCGCGTTGCGCGAAATCCGGTCATCCGCCAACGGCGCCTGGCGGGCCATGCGGTCCGGCGTCCACCGGTTTGCCCGGGCTCCCTTCCGGCTGATCGCGGTGTCCCTGGTCGGGATGACCCTGGTCCTGATGGTTCTGGCGACAACCTGGATGATGGTGCGCCTGGTGTGGATCGAACTTGGCGCGCGCCTCGGCGGCGGCCATGCCATGGATTACCAGACCATCGGTCTGCTGACTGTCCTGGCCGCGGTCTGGCTGGCCCTGTTGGTGGTCGGCGGCACCCTGCAGGCGTTTCTGTCCGCGTGGTGGTCGTCGATCTTGGAGGAGGTCTCATGACCCTGCGCAGCACGAGCATCAGCGCACTTCCGCTGATTGGTCGTGGCAAGGTCCGCGATACCTACGCCCTGGGTGACGATCAGCTGCTGCTGGTGGCGACCGATCGGCTGAGTGCCTTCGACGTCATCTTTGACGAGCCGATCCCCGATAAGGGCCGGGTCCTGACTCAATTGTCGGCATGGTGGTTGGCCCATCTGGCCGGGCTCGGGCCGACTCATTACCTTGGCCTCGACCTCGACGGCCTGCTGCCGGAGGCCGAACGGGCCGAACTCGACGGTCGTTCAATGGTGGTCCGACGCGCCGAGCGGATCGACGCCGAGTGCGTGGTTCGCGGCTATCTCGCCGGCTCCGGCTGGGCGGAGTACAGGCGAAACGGCGAGGTGGCCGGCCATCACCTGCCGACCGGCCTGCGCGAAGCGGATGCGCTTCCCGAGCCGATCTTCACCCCGTCCACCAAGGCCGAGGTTGGGCATGACGCCAATCTCACCCGTGACGGCCTGGTCGAACTCGTCGGTCCGGACCTGGCCACGGATCTCGAGTCCCGGTCGCTGGCCCTGTACCGGGCCGGGGCGGCGCGGGCCGCCGAGGTTGGCCTGATCCTGGCGGACACCAAGTTCGAGTTCGGTTGGATAGATGGTCAACTCGCCCTGATCGACGAGGTTCTGACGCCTGATTCGAGCCGGTTCTGGCTGGCCGATTCCTACCAACCGGGATCGTCGCCACCGTCGCTCGACAAGCAGTTCGTCCGGGACTTCCTCGATGCCGCCGGCTGGGATCACGAGCCGCCGCCCCCGTCCTTGCCGGACGATGTGGTGGCCGGCACCCGGGATCGGTACCTGGCCGCCCATCGGCTCCTGACCGATGGCGCCCCCCTCCGGGGAACGGCCGGCTGATGGGCCACTGGCAGGCCGAGATTCGGGTCGATCTGCGCCCCGGTCTTGCCGATCCAGAGGGGAGCACGGTGGCCGATGCCCTCCGTGCCCTGGGCTATGCCTCGGTGGATACCGTGCGGTTCGGCAAACTGCTGCACGTCCGCTTTGACGCCGGCAACTCCGCCGAGGCGGAGCAGTTGGTCGGGGACATGGTCGGTCGGCTACTGGCGAACCCGGTCATGGAGGTCGCCAATTGGGAGGTCCACCCCGCGAACTCCGAGGA
>JAHFBB010000106.1 GCA_023250255.1 Chloroflexota bacterium
TGGCGGGCGAGGCGACTGGTCAGCGGATGGTCACCGGCGATGCGGTCAACGTGGCGGCTCGGTTGGAAGCGGCGGCCGCGCCGGGGGAGATCCTCATCGGTTCCGAAACGCACGAACTCGTTCGGGACTCGGTGATTGCCGAGGCCGTCGACCCATTGACGGTCAAGGGCAAGACGAATGCCGTACCCGCATGGCGATTACGTTCCGTCGTCGAGGCCGGTCGACATACCCGGCCCATCGAGGCGCCGCTGGTCGGGCGTCGCCGGCCGATGCTCGCCCTGCAGCAGGCGTTTGCCGAGGTGAACGAGGACCGGGTCTGTCACCTGTTCACGGTCTTGGGGACGGCCGGCGTGGGCAAGTCGCGACTGGTGGAGGAGTTCATTGACTCGCTCGGCGAGCAGGCCCGCCTGGCCAGCGGGCGCTGCCTGGCGTATGGACACGGGATCACCTATTGGCCGGTGATCGAGGCGATTCGCCATAGCCTGGGGCTGGCGGAGGACGCCGATGCCGAGACCGCCGTGGCCCGACTGCGAGAGTTGCTGCCGGCCGATACCGGGTCGGATCGGGTCATTGCGGTCATCGGCCATTTGATGGGCCAGATCGAGGAGGCGCCGGCGCCGTCGGAGATCTTCTGGGCCATTCGGCGGACCTTCGAGGTCATGGCCCGGGAGCGGACGTTGGTCCTCGTCTTTGACGACATCCACTGGGGTGAGGCGACTTTCCTCGACCTGATCGACCACATCGCCGACTGGACCCGGGACGCCCCGATCCTGCTGATCGCCTTGGCCCGCCCCGAGCTCCTCGAGAAGCGCCCCGCGTGGGGCGGCGGTAAGCGATCGGCCACGACCGTCCAGCTCGAGCCGCTGTCGGAAGGCGAGAGCGACCAGCTCATCGGTGCCCTGCTCGGCCAGGCCGACCTGCCGGCTGACGCGCTTGCCAAGATCAGGCTCGCCGCCGAGGGCAATCCGCTGTTCGTCGAGGAGCTGCTCGGCAAGTTGATCGACGAGGGGTTCCTGGTGCGGACCGAGGAGGGCTGGGCGGCCATCGGCGACCTCCGCCAGTTGGTCATCCCGCCAACGATCCAGGCGCTGATGGCCGCCCGCCTGGACAGCCTTGGTCCGGAGGAGCGGTCGGTCATCGAGCGGGCCTCGGTCGAGGGCAAGGTCTTCCACCGCGGTGCCGTCACCGAGCTGGCTCCCGAGCCGATGCGGCCGAATGTCTCGGATCGACTGGCCAACCTCACCCGGATGGAATTGCTCCGCCCGGACCGGGCTTCGTTCGTGGGCGACGAGGCGTACAGCTTCCGCCACCTGTTGATCCGCGACGCCGCCTACCAGGCACTGGCCAAGCAGACCCGCTCCGACCTTCACGAGCGATTCGCTGGCTGGCTCGAGCGGGTCGCAGGTGACCGGCTGGCCGAGTACGAGGACATCCTCGGATACCACTACGAGCAGGCCTACCGCTATCGGCTCGAGCTTGGCCCGGCCGACGACCATGCCCGGGCGCTGGCCGAGAAGGCGGGGACCCGGCTGGCAGCCGCTGCGCGCCGGGCAGGAACTCGTAACGACGTGACGGCAACGGTGGACCTGCTCGACCGGATGATCGAGCTGCTCCCGCCGGATTCGCCCGACCGGCGATACACGATCGCGCGTGTGGGTTGGCTGCTGTTGCCGGCCGGTCAGAGCGAGCGGGGCGAGTCGCTGCTCGAGGAGACCCACGCGGACGCCGTTGCCCAGGGCGACGAGCGCGCGGCGGCTTGGGCGGCGATCAGCCTGATCTTCGTCCGCAACTCGTTGACGTCGATGCCCGGGGGCGAAGCGTTCACTCAAGCCGAGGCACTCCGTGAAACTTTCGAACGGATTGGAGATCGTGAGGGCGCCGACCAGTCGGAACTCAGCGCGGCGATGGGCCTGTTCATGATTGGCCGAGCCTCCGAAGCGGCCGAGCGGGCACGGGCGGTCGGCGAACGTCCCGGTGTCAGCCTGCTCAACCAGGTTGACGCCGCCCGCTGGCTCGGCGCCTCGTCGGTCTACGGACCCTCGCCAACCAGCGAGACCATTCGACTCATCGACGATCGGCTGGCGGGCGTCGACCTGCCCGGAGCCCATCTGGGCCGTGCGCGGATGCTGGTGCTCCAGGGCCGGCTCGACGAGGCTCGAAGCCAGGCTGCCCAGGGGGAGGCCGGAATCCGCGAGCTAGGCGACCGGCTGATGCTCGCCCAGGTGGACGAGGTGCTCGGCGAGATCGCATTGGTCAGCGGCGACCCCGATGAGGCGTTCCGTCGATACCGCCAGTCATACGATGACAAGGTGGCGATCGGGGATCGCGGATTTGCGTCGACGACCGCGGTGTATGTAGCCGAGGCGCTCGTCGAGATGGGCAACTGGGACGAGGCCGGACGCTACGCCGAGATCGCCGTCTCGACGTCGTCCGACGACGACATCGCCTCGCAGGGTGGTGGCAAGGCGATCCTCGCCCGGGTCCGGGCCGCTCGCAGCCAACAGGCTGAGGCGGAAGCCCTGGCTGGCGAGGCGGTGGCGATCATGGAGGCGACCGATTACCTTGACCAACACGCCAAGGCTCTGGTCAACCAGGCCCATGTGTTGCTGACCGGCGGCAAGGACGCCGAAGCGCTAGCCGCGCTCCACCAGGCCGCAGCCCTCTATCGCCAGAAGGAAGCGACCGCCATGGTGACCCGGGTCGAAGGGTTGATCGCCGACTGGAGCGCGGGCTAGGGGACGAGGACCAGGCGGCCCGGCACCTCCCCGTCTGCCAGGCGCTGATGGGCGGCCTCCGCGTCAGCAAGCGGCATCGTCTCGGTCGTCCATTGCAACCGACGACGACGGGCGAGCCGGACGACGTCGCGCAGATCGTCGGGCGAACCCCACGAGGTCGTCGTCAACCAGGCCTCGACCGGCAGCGCCTCGAACCCGAATTCCATGCGGCCTCCGGCCTCGCCGACCAGGGACACCAGCCCACCGGGCGCAACGAAGCGGGTGGCCAGGGCCAGGGTGTCATCGGTCCCGACGAAATCGAACACGACGTCCGCCGGCCCGCCGAGTCCGGCAAAGATGAGGTCCTCCTCGCCGGCCAGGAAGCCGAGATCGGCCCCGAGGGCTGCCGCAACGTCGAGTTTCTCCGGATCGATCTCGCGAACCCCGATCACCACCTCCGGCAGCCGTCGGAGGTACTGGATGGCGAACTGGCCCAGCCCGCCTGAACCAATGAGCAGGGCACGGGCGCCCGGTTCGAGCCATGCCGCAGCGCGGGCCACGGCCCGGAAGGGTGTGACTCCGGCGTCGGCGAGCGGCGCCGCCCGGACAGGGTCTAGGTCCCCGAGGCCAACCAGGTGGCGTGGATCGGGAACGAGGAGATATTCGGCATACCCGCCGTCCAGTTGGAACCCCGGAGACCGGGACGACCCGCAACGCTGTTCCTGCCCCCGGCGGCAGTCACGGCAGGCACCGCAGCCCCAGCCGCCGAACACAACGACTCCGTTCTCGCCGGCCAGCCGGGCTCGGCGCAGGCCGGCTGACGCGCCGGGTCCCCAACTGTCGATCCAGCCGGCCACCTCGTGGCCGAGGGTCAGTGGCCGCTCGATGTGCAGCCGGTCGGTGCGAGCGAGGTGGAGGTCGGTATGGCAGACCCCGCAGCCGCCCACTCGAATGAGCACCTCGCTGCCGGTGGGCTCAGGGCGCGGCACCTCCTCGAGGCGCAGAGGCTCGCCGGCGACGTGCGTCCGGGCGGCGAGCATATCGGTCAGCTCGGGATCGGCTCGCGGAAGGGCGAAATCGCCATGGCACCTATCAACCGCGGATCCGGGTCGACGAATAGCTCTTTGATGACACCGGTCTCGTCAACCGCCACCAGCAGGGGAGTGGCGACGTTCCAGTTGCCTTCGGCTCCCGATAGCCCGATGCCCAGCGCCTCGACCGCTGAGCGGCGCTCGTCGCTGAGCAACAGGAATGGCAGGTTGTGTTCGGCGACGTAGGCCTTCTGCTGCTCCTCCGAGTCGCAGGTCACGCCAGCGGCCCCGATGCCCGCCGCCTGCAGTTCAGGCAGTGCGAGCGCCAGCGCGCGAGCCAGGGCGTCGCCGAGCGGGCGAGCCGCGCCCTCGGCAGTGGGACCCGCGAAGAACAGCACGGCGGCCGGCATCCGACCGACCCAGGAACGCAGATTCAGCAGGTAGCCGTCGGTGGCGCGCAGACCAATGGATGGCACCGCATCCCCAGGCGCGATCTGCAGCTTGGAGGTCGTACTCACCGACCGATTGTACCCGGGGCGCCACCGGTCACCGGTTCGGGGCCCAGGAGGATGTGGCGGCCCCGAAGGTGGACGAGCCCATCACGCAGCAGGGCGTCGCGGATTGCCGAATCGAGCGTATCCGCGCCAAGCTGATGGCCGGGAGCATCGGTCAACCGGCGGATAAATGCCCCGCGTGCGACGCGGGTCTCGGCGGTTGCTGCATTCTGGCGCGCGACCGGAACGTGCAGGGCACGGCCGCGGGAGGGGCAGCCGCGGGAGATCGGGCAGGAGTCGCAACGCGGTGCGCGGGCAGTG
>JAHFBB010000107.1 GCA_023250255.1 Chloroflexota bacterium
GAACAGGGTCACCGACCGGACGAGCAACGACAGGGCCAGCAGTCCGAGCGATACGAGCATGCCAACGATCGCGATGACCGCGTTCCGGGCGAGTGGATTCATCGGTTCATTCGGAGTAGCGCTCTTCCGGCCAGGGGTCGGCGTTGTTGTGGTACCCGTTGCGCTCCCAGAACCCGGGGTGATCCGCGGCGCTGAACTCGATCCCGCGCAACCACTTCGCGCTCTTCCAGAAGTAACGGCCCGGGACGATGGCTCGCAGGGGATAGCCGTGATCGGGCTCGAGGGGCCTGCCGTCGTACAACCACGCCACCAGGCAGTCTGGCTGGAGGGCGATATCGAGCGGGACGTTGGCTGTGTAGCCATGCTCGGAGTGGAAGATGACGTGATGGGCGGACGTCTTGACCTGCGCAGCCTCGGCGAGGGCGGTCAGGGCCGCGCCTTCCCAGGTCGTGTCGAACTTCGACCAGCGGGTGACGCAGTGGATGTCCAGGCTGACCTCGCGCCGAGGCAACGCCAATAACTCGGCCCACGTGAGACTGAACGCCGATTCCACCTCTCCCCACACCCGCAGATCCCAGGTCGCAAGGTCGGGGTATTCGGGGACGACGCCGAAGTGCAGGACCGGGAACTTCTCGGTCAACACCTGCCCCGGAGGAAGTCGTTCGGCGTCAACGGCGCGCGGGGTCTTCTGCCAGGAGAACACCCGCGAAGGGTACGAGACCGAGGGCGGGCGTCAAGCCGGGGCCGGGCTAGACTCGACGATCCATGGCCTCGTCCCTGTTTGCCGGCTTTGCCAAACTGGCCGATACGGTGGCTGCCACCAGCAGCAAGATCGCCAAGCGCGATGCGCTGGCGGCCTATCTCGCTGGCCTGGAGGTCGAAGACCTCGGACCGGTGGTGAGCTGGCTGGGCGGGTCGGCTCTTGAAGGGGTGGCCGAGCGTCTTGGGCTGGGATGGGCGCAGGCCAGCGCCGCATTGGCCATGGCCAGCGGAGCAGAAGAAGAGGCGCTGCGTGCGGCCTGGCTCCGGCATTCGGACTTCGGCGACGCGGCAGCCGACCTGCTCGCCGGTCGGCCGACCAGCCGGCTGACGGTGGCCGAAGTCGCGGCTGGCTATCGCGCAATTTCCGTCACGCGCAAGACTGACAAACGGGTGGGTCTGATGGCCGAACTCCTCCGGCGGGCGTCGGCCGCGGAGGCTCGCTACCTGGCCAAGATCGCGGCCGGTGAATTGCGGATCGGGCTGCGAGAGGGGTTACTCGAAGAGGCCGTGGCGGCCGCATTCGATGCCTCGCTGACCGCAGTGCGGCGCGCGCTGATGCTCACCGGTGAGGCGGCTGAAACGGCCCGGCTGGCGCGGGCAGGCCACTTGGCCGACGCGGCGCTTCACCTCGGCCGGCCCATTCGGTTCATGCTGGCCACCCCCGCCGCTGACGCCGTCGAGATCATTCGACGGGTCGGGGACGAGGCATGGGTCGAGGACAAGTACGACGGCATCCGCGCGCAACTCCATGCGCTGGACGGCCAGATTCAGCTGTTTTCGCGCGACCTGAAGAACATCACAGCCGCGTTTCCCGAGATCGTGTCCGCCGCATCCGCCATCCCAGGCCGATTTGTGCTCGACGGCGAACTGGTGCCCTATCGCTCCGGCCAGGTCATGGATTTCGCGTCGCTGCAGACCCGTCTGGGCCGCGTCCGCCCGTCGGCAGAACTCATCGACCGCGTGCCGGTGGTTCTGGTCGCGTTCGACCTGCTCCATCACGGCGGGGTCGATCATCTCGAACATCCGTTGCGTGACCGTCGGGCCGGACTCGAGTCGCTGCGCCTGCCCGAGGCGACTGGCGGCCTGATCCTCTATTCCCACCTCGAGCGTGCCTCGAGCGCCGAGGCGGTGGATGCGTTGTTCGACGAAGCTCGGGCCCGGCACAACGAGGGCCTGATGGTCAAGGATCCGACATCGGTCTATCAGCCCGGTCGGCGAGGAATGGGCTGGCTGAAACTGAAGAAGGCATTGGCCACCCTCGACTGTGTGGTGGTCGGCGTTGAGTGGGGTCATGGCAAACGGCGGGCCGTGCTGAGCGACTACACCTTCGCGGTTCGCACCGATGGCGGGGTCCTGCTGACCATTGGAAAGGCATTCACAGGTCTGACCGATGCCGAGATCGCGGCCCTGACCGAGCACTTCACGGAGATCACAGTGGAGGACTTCGGGCGGTATCGGACGGTCGCACCCGAGGTGATCATCGAGGTGGCCTTCGATCGGATCATGCGCAGTGGTCGCCACCGCAGCGGCTTTGCGCTCCGGTTTCCGCGGATCGTTCGGATCAGGACAGACAAGAGCCTTGCCGAGATCGACGACCTGGCGGGCGTGGAGGCGCTCTTCATGGCTCAGGCCAGCGGTCGGATCCTGCTGGCGACCGGTCGCGACGGCGAGGTCGAGCGGATCGCAGCCACCGGCGAACTGGCAGGCGGGTAGGTTTACCCACGTGTCAGACCCCGACTACCTGGTCCGCAACCGCGTCGCCTGGGATAGCTGGGCGCACGAGTACGTCGAGCCCGCCGAACGGAACTGGGCCGCCGAACAGGCGACGTGGGGAATCTGGGGCGTGCCGGAGTCGCAGCTTCGCCTGCTTCCGGACAACCTGGCCGGTAAGGAGACCATTGAGCTCGGCTGCGGAACGGCCTACGTCTCCGCCTGGCTCGCCCGACTCGGCGCGCGTCCGACCGGGATCGACAACTCGCCGGCCCAACTGGAGACGGCTCGCCGGCTTCAGCAGCAGCACGGCCTCGTGTTCCCACTGGTCCTGGGAAATGCCGAGGAGACCCCCTTCGCCGATGGGAGCTTCGACTTCGCCATCAGCGAGTACGGCGCGGCAATCTGGTGCGATCCCTATCGCTGGATCCCCGAGGCAGCGCGCATCCTGCGCACCGGCGGGGAGCTCGTCCTCCTCGGCAATTCGACATTGGTCATGCTGGCCATTCCCGACCTGGAGGTCGAGGGTCCGGCTACCGACCGGCTCATCCGGGACCAGTTCGGCATGCACCGGTTCGAGTGGTCCGACGAGGACAGCGTCGAATTCCATCTCGGCCACGGCGATTGGATTCGTCTGTTCAACCGGTCGGGATTCGAGATTCTCGACCTCGTCGAGATCCGCGCGCCGGTGGACGCAACGACACGCTGGACGAACATCGCCACCCCGGAGTGGGCGCATCGCTGGCCGAGCGAGGAAGTCTGGAAGGTCCGCAAGCGCTAGGATCGGCCGATGAGCGGTTGGAGGGCGGAGGGCGCCTGGGAAGATTCGGGCGCCCATGGCGTCGAGGTCGAGGTGTACACCGCCGACTATCTCGTGCGGGGCCAAATGCAGACCCGCTTCCGGCGTGCCGCCGAGATCCTGAACCTGGTCGCCGCCCCGCACCTCATCCTCGATCAGGCCACCGTGACCGCCTACGGTGAAGGCCAGGATGCCTTTGAGGCAGACCAACTGGCCGTTAGTTTCGATGCCATCCTGCTGGCGGTCGTCGCCGGCACCGAGGCGGCACCCGCCTCGGCCGAAGGCATGGTCATTCCCAAGCGTGCGGTCCCCGCCGAGATCATCGTCCCGCCCTTCTTCGTGCGCGGGACCATCTACATCACCCAGGGCAGTCGGCCAATCGACAGCCTGCTGAACGCGTCAGAGCGCTTCCTGGCAGTAACCGACGCATCGATCTCATCCGCGTCGTCGCCGTCTCTGAATCGAGAGGCGGCGGTCGTCACTGTCAATCGCCGCGGCGCCCATCTGCTGGTCGTGGGTGACGAGGAGGACCGTGATGAACTGCTGGCCGATGTTCTGTCGGAGGAGAAGGCCCGCGACTGGCTCGGCAGCGGCGACGAATCCACCGAGACCTGAGCAGTGGAAGCCACCGTCACGTTCGTAGGGCCGCTTCCCCGGCTCGAACTCGCCGCCGTCTCAGGCAGTGGACTGCCGGTCAGCATGGATACCAGCCTCAGTGAGCCCCGCCGCGGGGCGAGTCCCCGGGAAGTCGTCCTCATCGGCCTGGGCGGGTGTGCGGCCATGGACGTGGCCGAGATCCTGAACAAGAAGCGTCAACCTCCGACGACCTATCGAGTCCGGGTGTCCTCGACCGAGGCGGCCGAGCATCCCCAGGTCTTCACCACCATCACCGTCGAGCACATCGTCTCCGGGGTGGTCGCAGCCGAGGCGCTGCGTCGCTCGATCGAGCTGTCGGCCACCCGCTATTGCCCGGTCAACCGGATGCTCTCAGCCAGCGTTCCGATCGAACATCGGTACCGATTGTCACGACCAGGCGAGGACGAGGTCAGCGCGCTGGTGATCGTCACCGGACCGGAGCCCGGCTAGACGACAGGCGGGGGCAGTGGCATCCTCTGCCGCCCATGGCACGCGCAATGTGGCGCGGGGCGATTCAGTTCGGCCTCGTGACCATCCCCGTCAAGTTGTACCTCGCCACCGAGACGAGCAGCCTCAGTTTCAACATGCTCCACGCGAGCTGTGGCAGTCGGATCCAGATGAAGATCTACTGCCCGGT
>JAHFBB010000108.1 GCA_023250255.1 Chloroflexota bacterium
GAGACACTGGCTCGCAGCCTGGGCGCGGCCGGCCATGACGTTGTGCTGGCAGCGCCGGCCCCTCTGATCGGCGTGGACCCGGGGACGGCCGGGGCGAACGGACCCGATCCCACCTACGCGTGGTTGCCGTCCGTCCAACTCCCCATGGCCCCACCGGGATACCGGATCCCGCTGCTCCGTCCCTCCTCGGCAACGCGCCTCGTGGAGGACTTCGCGCCGGACCTCATCCACGCCCAGTCGCCATTTGTTTCCGGGCTGATGGCGCGCCGGATGGCCCGCCGGCTGGCCGTTCCGCTGGTCTTCACCCATCACACCCGGTTTGCCGACTACCGCCATTACGCCGGGCCGTTGGCCGGGGCCGCCGGTCGGATGAGCAGCATCTGGCTTGATGCCTGGTGGAAGGGGTGCGCCGGCATCATTGCGCCGTCCGACGATCTGGCTGCTGAGATTCGCCAGGCGCTGGGGCCTCGACGTCGCCCACTCGTCCGGGCAATCCCTACCGGTGTGGACGTCGCCGCCATCGCTGCTACCGGGGAGGGACATCCGCGTCGCGAGTCGGGGTGGCCCATGGACAGCATCGTCCTGGTGAGCGTTGGCCGGGTTGCGCCCGAGAAGAACGTCGGCCTGCTGATCGAGGCACTGGCGGTGGCCATTGAACAGGAGCCTCGACTGCGCCTGCTGCTGGTGGGCGGTGGGGGAGCCGAGACCGAAGTGGCCGAGCGTGCCGTGCAGTTGGGGGTCGCCGACCGGGTGCGGATCACCGGCCTGGTGCCGCATGCGGTGGCCATGTCATGGCTGAGGGCCGCCGACCTGTTCGTGTTCGCCTCCCGGACCGAAACCCAGGGCCTGGTGCTGGCCGAGTCGCTCAGTGCCGGCGTTTCGGTGGTGGCAGTGGAAGGCCCGGGCGTGCGCGATTCGGTCCGTGATCGGGTGGATGGGATCGTGATATCGGCAGAGCCGGGCGCTGATCGTGCCGCCCGTCTGGCGAAGGCCATCCTCGAGCTGGCGTCCCATCCCCGCCGACGGGCTCGGTTCGCTGCAGCGGCCAGACTGGGGGCCGAACGCTTCGACGCTGCGGCACGAGCCGAGGAGGTGGTGGCGTTCTACCGGGACGTGATGGCCGGCTGACACGCGTACAATGCCGACATGCGAGCCAGCCTCATCGGTCGCCTGGTGGCCCACCCGACCATTGCCTTTGCCAGCTGGCAGCGGCGCGCCCACCTGTCGCGCCTGGGCCGAGGCTCGAATCCGACGCACTACCACACCCCGCGGCGTGAGCGTGCGTGGCCGCCGACCATTGGCTCGCTGCGGGCCGAATCAAGCCGATTCCGATTTCCATCGGGTGGCGGCATTTCTGCCCGCCGCGCCCGCCGCGCCTCGCTCCCGCTCGGGATTTCGCGCGCTCGCCGTCCCTGATCGCGGGTGAGCGCGCTGCGCAACGCCCGCGCCACCTCGGCAGGGGGAGTCGTCCTCCGCGAGGGACCTGGCGGTCCTGAAGTCGCCGTCGTCCATCGCCGCTCACCAGGCCTGTGGGCATTGCCCAAGGGAACGCCCATGGTCGGCGAATCGCTGGAGGAGACAGCCCTTCGGGAGACCCGCGAAGAGACCGGCCTCGAAGTCGTCATCAGCGAGCCGCTGGCCAGTATCAGTTACGTGTTCGTCCATTCCGGAACGCGGTTCCACAAGACCGTCCACTTCTACCTCATGCGGGCAACCGGCGGATCGCTCGAGGCTCATGACCACGAATTCGACGAGGTGCTGTGGGTGGCCGGTGGCGAGGCGCTCACCCTGCTGAACTACCCGACCGAGCGCGGAGTGCTCGAGCAGGCACTGTCGACGCCGCTCGAGTCCGCCGGATGACCGCCGCTGCCGAGACGCCCCTGCGCACCCCGCTGCACGCGACTCACCTCGAGCACGGCGCCCGGATGGTGCCGTTTGCCGGCTGGGAGATGCCGATCCACTACGGCTCGATTCTCGATGAGCACCGCGCCGTCCGATCCGGGGTCGGCCTGTTCGACCTGTCGCACATGGGCGAGATCGAGATCCGCGGTCCGGAGGCAATGGCCTTCACCCGGTATGCGGTGGTCAGCGACCCGGCCAACCTCGAGGTCGGCCAGGCGCAGTACTCGATGCTCTGCCAGGCGGATGGCGGAATCATCGACGACCTCATCCTGTATCGGCTCCCCGATGGCTACCTGCTGGTGTGCAATGCCGCAAATCACGACGTGGTGGTCGAGCACCTCGCCGCACTCCGACAGGCGGCTGACTTCGACGCTCGGATCGATGACCGTTCGTCCCGCACGGCGCTGGTGGCGCCGCAGGGACCGGCCGCCGCCGAGGTCCTTGCCGGCCTGACGGACCTCGACCTGTCCGACCTCGGCAACTATCGCGCGGCCCGAGGCCAGGTAGCCGGCGTGGATTGCCTGGTTGCGCGGACCGGCTACACCGGCGAGGATGGATTCGAGTTGTTCTGCGACAGCCGACGCGCTCGGACCATTTGGCGAGCGCTGCTCGAGGCGGGCGCGGCCCACGACATCCAGCCGTGCGGTCTTGGTTGCCGGGACACGTTGCGCCTGGAGGCCGGCATGCCGCTGTATGGCAATGAGCTGGACAGATCGGTCAACCCGTACGAAGCCAATCTCGGGCGGGTGGTGAAGCTCGACAAGGGCGAGTTCGCCGGTCGTGCCGCCTTGGCCGCCATTCAGCAGACCGGGCCGCGACGCCGGCTGGTGGGCCTCCAACTGGCCGGGGACGGGATCGCGCGCAGCGGCTATCCGGTCCTGATCGACGGCCAGCAGGTCGGATCGGTCACCAGCGGGACCATGTCGCCCACGCTCGGGCACGCGGTCGCCCTGGCGTATCTCCCTTCTGGCGAGGCGGCGGTCGGCGGGCAGGTCGAGGTCGCCATCCGCGACCGCCAGGTTGGCGCGGAGCAGGTAAAGTTGCCCTTCTACCGGCGCCCGCAATGAGGCCGGCCGAGCCCGACAGGAGCCCCCCGGATGGTGTCTGACGACCGCCGCTACTCCCGCGAACACGAGTGGGTGCGCCAGACCGATGGCGGCGCCGAAATCGGCATCACCCGGTTTGCGGCGGACGAACTGGGCGACATCGTCTACGTCGAACTCCCGGCCGTCGGCACCGCCCTGCGCCAATTCACCGCCTTTGGCGTGGTCGAATCGGTCAAGGCGGTCAGCGACCTGTTTGCCCCGGTTAGCGGCACGGTCGCTGCCATCAACGACGAATTGCGGAGTCATCCGGAACTGCTCAACAGCGACCCGGAGGGGGCCGGCTGGCTCTGCCGGCTCGAACGGACCGATGCCGCCGAACTCGACGCGCTGCTGGATGCCGCTGCGTACGCGGACCTGACCGGGAGCCCATGAGCTATTCCCCCCATACCGATGCCGACCGGCGTCGCATGCTCGACGCCATTGGCGTCGGATCGGTCGATGACCTGTTCGTCGACATTCCCCCATCGGTCCGACCCACCTCGTTTGCGGTTCCGCCGGGCCTGACCGAGCAGGAGGTTCGCGCCGAACTGTCGCGCCTGGCGGCGAAGAATCGGCTGCCCGAGGTGTCATTCCTCGGGGCGGGTGCGTATCGCCATCTCATTCCGGCGGTGGTCGACGAGGTTGTCGGGCGTGCCGAATTCAGCACCGCCTACACCCCGTATCAACCGGAGGTCAGCCAGGGGACGCTGCAGACGATCTACGAGTTCCAGTCGCTGATCTGCGAGTTGACCGGGATGGAGGTAGCCACCGCCAGCCACTACGACGGGGCAACCGCCACCGCGGAGGCGGTGCTCATGGCCTGCCGTCTCACCGGCCGTCAAGCGGCCCTGGTCTCCGGCGCGGTCCACCCCCACGTCCGCGAAGTGGTCGGAACGTACGCCAGCGGTCCGGGTGTCGAGATCCGCGAGATCGCCGCCGACCTGGCGCCCGGGGGCAGCGGGTTGACATCGGTCCAGGCCGTCAAGGCGGCTCTCGGGCCGGAGGTCGCCTGCGTGGTGGTTGCCCAGCCGAACCTGTTCGGTGGGATCGAGGCGGTCGAGGCGTTGGCCGAGGCCGCCCATGAGGCAGGCGCCCTGCTGATCGTGCAGGTCGAGCCGGTGTCGCTGGCGGTCCTCGAGGCCCCGGGGCACCAGGGCGCGGACATCGTCACCGCCGAGGGGCAGCCCTTCGGAATTCCACTCTCGTTCGGCGGTCCCTACCTGGGGCTGTTGGCTGCCCGCATGGGATCGGTTCGCCAGATCCCCGGCCGGCTGGTGGGGGCAACGCGCGACACGGCCGGACGGCGCGGCTACGTCCTCACCCTGCAGGCCCGCGAGCAGCACATCCGCCGGGAGAAGGCGGCCAGCAACATCTGCACCAACCAGGCCCTGTGCGCCCTGGCTGCCACCGCCTACCTGAGCGCAGTCGGTCCCGCCGGACTGACCGAGGTGGCCGAACTCGGCATGGCCCAGGCGCGGCATCTCGTGGCGCGCCTCGAGGATTCGGGGTTGGCCCGGCATCGATTCAGCGGGCCGTACTTCGCCGAAGTGAC
>JAHFBB010000109.1 GCA_023250255.1 Chloroflexota bacterium
ACCCGGTCAGATCCAGTTCTCGTGGCATCGGTCGAGCCAGAGCCGATTCGGGAGCCCGCGCCCGAGCCTGAGCCCGACACCCCCGAACTGGCTGCGCGTCGTGCCAAGCTCGACCTGTTGGGCCTGTCAGATCCCGGCCAGGGCACGGTTTCGGTAGGCGCCCATGACACGACTCCCTACCGATCAAGCGGCGCCGCCCCGGTGGCCCGTCGCCCTCGCGCTCTTGCCGCCCGGATGGCCGCCGCGGGTATCTGGGATGCCTCGGCCAGAGAGGTGGCCGAGTCCGGTGGATCCATCAGCGAATGTGGTTCGTGTGGCCTGTCACTGTCGGCCAGCGCGCGATTCTGCCGCCGCTGCGGAAGCCCGCAGACAAAGTCCGCCTAGTCTCCACTCCCCGATGAGTCTCCACTCCCCGATGAGTCTCCCCTCCCCGATGTGCTCGGCGGTGCGGCCGGCGTGGAGTCGGTCGACGATGCCGGGGTGGTCGTCCCGGACTCACCGCCCGAGGATTTCGTGGACCGGGAATCGGTCGAGTAGAAGCCCCCTCCGCGGAAGATGATTCCCGCCGGATGAAAGACGCGCTGAAGCTCGCCAGCGCATCGCTCACAGGCCGTCGGGCCATCGGCGCTCATGGCATGGACGACCTCGGTGACGTGGCCGCAGACCAGGCAGCGATAGTCATAGGTGGGCACAGAGGCGCCGATGATGGCAGGCCCGGGTCAGGCCCGCAACGAATCAGGCAGAAGCGCGCTGAAACGACGGCAGGGCAAACCGGCGGCGAGGCTCCTCGCTGGACGAGGTCACCGCAGGCCCGGCGACCAGTCGGGCCACCGCGTGGAGATCGTTGGAGATGCGTTCGCTCGGGAACCGGGTGACCAGCGGCTGGCCCTCGTTTGCCGCCTGAACGGCGCGGGGACCGCTGGAGACGACGGTCGCGGCGACCGGTACGCCCAGGGAGGTCTCCATCTCCCCGACCGCCACACCATGATTGGCGCGGTTGGCGATGACCTTGATCGCCGTGCTCAAACCGATCTCTTCGGCCAGTTCGAGGAACTGGGCCGTATTGCGCAGCGCGCCGACTTCCGGGGTGACCACCAACAGGATCTCGGTCGAGGCGGTGAGCATGGCCATCGTCCGATCGTCGTAACCCGGATGGGTGTCGATGACCACCATGTCGTGGGCGGCGCGCGCCCAGCGGACGGCGGCAATGAGCAGGTCCGGACCGACCCGTTCGGCGTCTGATGGGTGTGAGCCCCAGTTCATGACCCGCAGACCGGTCGGCTTATGGGTCACGGCCAATTGTTCGAACGCTTCGGCGGTCCACAGCTCGGGGGCCGAATCGGCGAGATCGACCAGGCCGCGGCTGTCGGACACGGCGATGACCGACGTGACATTCCCCACGCCGGCGTCCGCGTCCAGCAAGAGCACCCGAGAGCGCGTCTGCTGACGGAGCGCCACCGCCACGTTGACCGCAATGGTGGTCTTGCCAACGCCGCCCTTCGGGGCGAACACGCCGATGATGCGGGCCTCGCCGGCCATCGGTTCGGTGGTCATCTCCCGGCCCACGGGATGCTCCCTGGTCGCCCGGATCAACATCGCCTGCAGGCGGAAGACGAGCCCTTCGGGAGGCTGCGGTTTCATGGCGAATTCGTCGGATGACAGGCTGGTGGTAATGATTTCCGGGGGCTCATCACTGAACAGCAGGATCGTGGGCACCGGAATCTCACCGTGCAGGCGGGCAAAGACCCGGCCGACCAGGTCCGCCGGCCCGTCGCAATCGAGGATCGCCAGGTCGGGCAATTCGCTGGCGTCGCCGGCGGCGGTGCCGGGCACGACCGTCTCGAATCCCCCGCGGTTGAGGACCGCGGCAACCGAATCGGGTTCTGCGAAGCCGGCAAGCAGGACGATGGGCCCGGACATGACACTCCTGGGTGCGGTGACTGACCGCACCAGTCTCGCCAGCGCCTCTCGGACCGGCAATGGGACTGCCGGGGTAGGACCACCCCTTCCCGCTGAAGGCCCGGTCAGGCGGTCCGCGCCATCCGCATGCCGCATTTGGGGCAGTAGAACGCGGCGTGATCCGAGTCAAATCCGCAGTGGGTGCATGACAACCCGGTGCCTCCATCCATCGGCGCCGCGCCCGCTTCGCCCGTGCCGCGGACGAGACCCGACGCCAGCACCTGCTGGTGGAGATTGCTGAGGATGCGCTGCCCGATCCGCTCGGTGTCTCCTCGCTGGCCCCTGCCACCCCAGCCGACCACGGCCCGCACGATTAGATCTCCGGAGACTTCGTCGAAGTGGCTCGCCAGTCCACCAACCACGGCCGCGTAGTCGGGGTAGCCGGCGGTATCGGTCTCGCCGTTGAGCAGGCCGCAGACCAGCGCGTCAACGGTCATGTCCACCGCGTCGGTCTGCTCGAGGACATAGACCGCGTGCCGGGCAACCGGCGTCAGGTTGCGCCGGGCGACAATCCATTGTTCGGCCTCATCGACCCGCTCGACCGAAGATGAGGCAGCTGCCAACTCCCGCGGCAGCGGTTCCACAATCTCGATCGATCCTTCGGCCAGGGGCTCGACCAGGCGGGCCAGGACGGCCGCCGATGCCGACGAGGGGACGAGGCGCAGGCCATCGCTCGAGCGGGCGATTAACGCGATCTTGACCGCGAACTGACGCGCGGCAACCTCTTCGACGGCAGGCGCGACAGGCTCAGGCGGCGGGGAGGTCGGCTTGCGACGGCGGAAGACGCCCATTTTCGGATTCTATCAGTCGGTCCCGCGGAGCTGGCCGAGCTGCTCCTCGAGATCGGCGAGGCGCTGTCGCTCCCGCTCGATCACGGCGGGTGGCGCGCCAACAAGGAAGCGAGCGTCCGCCAGGAGCGCCCGAACCCGGTCAGCCGCCCCGGACAGACTCGCCAGCCGGCCAGCCTGCCGGTCAGCCGCCGTGGCCGCCTGATCGGCTCCAACCTCGAGCCAGGCGGCACCCAGCGGCGTCGCGACCACGCCCTGTTCGGGCGGTGTCGCGTCGGAATCAGCGACCAGGGCCACCCGGGCCAATGCCTCGATCTCCGAGCGTGCTTCGGCGAGCACGATGGCGGCTGCCTGTGAGCTCGACAGCACCTGGAGGGCGGTCCGCCGTCCGGCTTGAATACCGGCCTCCGTCCGCAGGTTACGCACGACCCGGATGAACGAGATGACCTGGCCAACCTGTCGCTCGGCGGCGCGATTTCGCGCACCGCGGGCGGGCCAGCGGGCGGTCATCAGCAGCGTTTCGCCGGCAGTTGCCTCCGCGGGCAGGGCGGCCCAGATCTCCTCGGTGACAAACGGCATGATCGGGTGCAGGAGACGCAGGACGTCAGCCAACGCACCTACCGCCGCGTGCCAGGTTGCCCAGCGATCCTCGGGCGAGAGCTCCGCCTGGCGCAGGCGGAGCTTGGCGAACTCGAGATACCAGTCGCAGAACTCGCTCCAGGCGAAATCGCGGACGACACTGGCGTAGCCGCCCAGGTCGAGGGCGTCGAGGCGGTGAGTCGCGTCGTCGGTCACCGCCCCCAGTCGTGACCTGATCCACGCATCGGTCAGCGCGGTGGCGCCGTCGCTGGCGCTGACAGGCGATTCACCGTCCGGCCGTGCCCCGAGGACGAAACGGGCGGCGTTCCACAACTTGTTCGCGAAATTTCGGCTCCCTTCCAACTTGGCCGCTGTCAAGCGCTGGTCATTGCCCGCTGAGGTCCCGACCGTCAGGGCGAGCCGCAGGGCATCGGCTCCCATCTCATCGATGATCTCGACCGGATCCATCACGTTGCCCTTGGTCTTGCTCATCTTCACGCCGCCCTGGGCACGGACCAGTCCGTGGAGGTAGACCGTGTGGAACGGTTCGCTGTCGGTCAGGAAGAGGCCGAGCATCATCATCCGGGCCACCCAGAAGAACAGGATGTCGTAGCCGGTCTCCATGACCGATGTCGGGTAGAAGCGGGCAAAGTCGTCGGTGTTGTCCGGCCAACCCAGCGTGCTGAACGGCCAGAGCCCGCTGCTGAACCAGGTGTCAAAGATGTCCGATTCCTGCGTGAGTTCACTTGCGGGGCGGCCGCAGGTTCCACAGGCGGCGGGCCCGGCCGGGTCATCGGTGACGGTGATATGCCCGTCCGGACAGAACCAGGCCGGGATCCGGTGGCCCCACCACAATTGGCGCCCCACCGCCCAGTCATGGATGTTCTCCATCCAGTGGACATAGACCTTCTCGAAACGCGCGGGCAGGATCCGGGTTCGTCCTTCCCGGACGGATGCCAGCGCACGATCGGCCAGGCTGCGAGTTCGGACGAACCACTGGACCGACAGGCGCGGCTCGATGACCGTGCCACACCGCTCGCATTGACCGACGACCATGGGGTGGTCCTGCTCGCTCTCGAGATCGCCCAAGGCGGTCAGCTCGGCCACGATCCGGGCCCGGGCGTCGTAGCGGTCGAGCCCGGCGAATGCGCCCCCCTGCTCGTTGATGCGGGCCTCCTCGTCAAGAACGCTGATCAGCGGCAGGCCGTGTCG
>JAHFBB010000110.1 GCA_023250255.1 Chloroflexota bacterium
CACGTCCAGGTTCGGGTAGGCGTTGCGCAGTCCACGGGCGAACAGCAGCGTGTCCGAGGAAGCGAGAGCGAACCAGAAGGTGTTCTCGTCCATCCGGGTCATGACCGGGTCGTTGATGATCCCGCCGTCGCTGTCGCAGATGAGCACGTACTTCGCCTGGCCGACGGCGCACTTCGACAGGTCGCGGGGCGTGAGCAGCTGGGCGAAGGTGAAGCCGTCGGGGCCGCTGACCTCCAGACATCGCTCGACACTGACGTCCCAGATGGTCACGTCGTTCAGTAGCGCGTCGAATTCCGCCTCGAACGTGTCGAACTGGATCGGGAAGAGCATGTGGTTGTAGACGGTGTAGCCCCAGGCGCCGGCGCGTTGGGTCGCCTCGAAGTACGGCGTGCGCCGAAGTCGGGCACCGCGCTGGACGCGGCTCATGTCGAGGGCGGCGGGGCGGGGCGTCTCGGACGTCATTCACGGTCTCCGGTGGGGGCGGTGCGCGCCGGTGAGTCCGCGCAAGAGCCACGCTGATGGTACCCGCGCGGCGGGGCGGGGCGCGCCCAGTCAGCCGCACCCTGGCGACGCCGGGTGCGTGCTCGCCCGCTGCGTTTGCAAATCCAGCCGTGTTGGCCAGGACCGAGATGACGATCCCGCGGCTCGGCTGCAAGGTCAACGGGGAAATGCGCGGCCCGCCGCGCATTTCCCCATCGCGCGCTACGAGCTAGCGCACGCCGGCTGGAAGCCGGATTCGTTGAACGGCACGTACTGGACGATCAGGGTGGCGTTCTCGCCCCAGGTGTCGCCAGTCCCGGCCTGGACGTAGAACTCGAGGTTGTAGACACCGGCCACACATACCTCGGTCACCGTCTGGCTGGTGCACTGGTTCACCCAGATGTGGGTTCCGCCGGGACTGCCGGTGGAGGTCTGGTGGTAGGACCCTGGCAAGTTAGGCTGACCCTCGAACCGCAGTACGCAGGTGCTGTCGGCCGCGGTCGAGGCCGCCGGGTTGTAGAGCGTGATGTTGCCGGAAATGATCAGGTATCCCTTGGCCGGCACGGCAACTGATCGGAACAACGACCCGGTCGTTGGGGCAAGCGCTGGATCGATGAGCAGGGTGTTGACCGAGAAACCAACGCGGTTCAGGTCGGCGGAGGAGAAGCCGTCGATCTTCGTGGCGTTGACGACCGGAGTCTTGCCTGGCGCCAGTGCACCCAATCGGTTCATGAAGGCCGCCATCTGTTCGCGGGTGACATTGGCACTCGGACAGAAGTTGCCGCCACCACAGCCGGAGGTCACCCCCGCGTCGGCCACCGCGTCGATGTCGGCATGGAACGGGTTGCTATCGGGCACATCCCCGAACTGATGAGACGCCAACGCCCCCAACGGGAAAGCAAGGAGAGCGATGGTCATGGCAAGGATGGCCAGAGAGCGGCGGCGCATGAGGGTGCTCCTACGTGTCGGCCCAGCGGCTACCGTCATTGGCGGGCGGTCTCGAACCTGATGGACCGGGTCTTGCGGGCAATAATGCCGCACGGACCGTGTCCGCGGGACCTGCGGACGCATGCGATCCCAGGAGGCTGGCGGGTAGGCCGCGGCCAGCACGAAATCGGTCCTGGCGGCTCTTGCGGCCGGGCGTGACCCCGGATACGACAGCTGGGTCCTGCTCTGACACCGCCGCCAGCTCGCGCTGGACCCGGGTATTACCCCCATGGGTCTAACGGCCAGGAATCAGCGCGAAACGGGCCCAAGTTGGCCGTTGGAACCACCCAGGGAATACGCCGCGGTAAGGCCACGGGCCCGGCGCACGCGGCGACCCATGCCAATTTCCGTGACCACCGGGACGGGAGTTGCGGAGGACGCGCCGGGTTACCGCCAATGCGGATAGGTGACGTAGAAGAACTTGCCGTACGAGGGCGTGTCCCATGAGACCTTCAGCCCCTCGCGCTGCGGGATGAAGACCACGTCGCCAGGCTCGAAGTCCAGGCGCGTGTCCCCTTCCGTGAGCGTGACGTGCCCTTCGAGCATGTAGCACACCGCGCAATCGTTGTCGTACTCGAACTCGATTGGCGCGGACTCCCAGATCTCACAAACGCCAGCCGAGACTGGTGCCCCCTCGGGTTGGGCGATCACGTCGACCAGGCTCAGTTTGCCCTCGCCCGCATCGAACGGTTCGGTGGCGATATCGCTCGCCTTTTTCAGCACGACAGCCATGGGTCATGACCTCTTTCGGAGTGGACGGCTACTCTCCCCCCGGCAGGCCGGGAAATGCAAGTCGCGACCGGTCATCGGTCAGTTCGGAACGCCCTTCAGTAGGTCACTTCTCCGGCGGCGAAGATCCGCTCGAGGACGTAGTGGCCGTCGCCCTGCGGGTCGGTGAGGCTCGGGCGCGCGTTCAGGACCATGACGTACGGGTGCAGCCGAACATTCACCAGGGTCGTCCCCCGGAATGCGAGTTCGACGATGACGCCCTCCTGGGTCTGCTGCCACCACGGCTGCCCGTACATGTAGTTGCCCGGGCCCGCCTGAATGACGCTCACGCCGCCTGGTCCCGAACGCAGGAACAGACCACCCGAGACGTGCAGACCGCCGGCGATGATCTGATCGCAGCCCGCGGCATCCATCCAGCCCACGGCGGTGACCTGGCTCGCGTACAGATCGGGGTGATACTCGTCGCCGCCCCACCATTGCGGGTCGCAGATGACCAGGTTGGAGCCGGCAGCGCGCGCGCGCTGGACCGATGCCTGGACGTTTGCCTCGGTGAGCCAGGCAACGCCCGGGGTATTCGGCCCGGCATGGGTTGGACCGGGCACGTCATTCCAGTTCACGAAGGCCACCTTCAGCCCGGCAACCGTGACGTAGGCAGGTTCCAGGGCCTGGTCGAGGTTCATCCCGACTCCGGTGTGGGGCAGCGCGTGCTCGGTGAGGATGTCGATCGTCGATTGGATGCCGGCCACCCCCCGATCGCTCTGGTGATCCGCCGCGAGGTAGACCGCGTCAATGCCCAGGAGGTCTTCCCAGCGGGTGAGGACGGTCTCGGGCACGGCCAGGCTGGGCAGGCCGGTCAGGTTGGGCGCCCACACGTCGTTTCGCAGGATCGGACACTTGTGGTCAGCCAGGGCAATGTCGGAGCGCCGGCTGATGCTGGCGTTGACCCCGTCGTTGCCTGTCTCGATGGCCTTGACGATCGGGAACTGCGAGATGCCTGGCGGCGGATTCGGATTGAGGTAGGGCGGCCCGCTGTACACCGCCGTACCGCCGTTGAACGGCCAATCCCAGCCCTTGCCGAGGGTGACGGCCTGGTAGGCAGCCACCCGATCTGCGCACAGGCTGCCGATGGCGGTGAGGGTCCAAATCTGGGACGAGTCATAGGCGATCCAGGCCGGGTCAAGCGCGCCACGCCCGTCCCCCGGGGCTGAGCCGGTGATCGGGTACGGCAGCGCACGGGACTCCGGGTCGCCGAACAGGTCGGCCCCGAACAATCCGAACGGCCCGGTGCCGGAGATGGGCAGGACCTTGGTCGCCGGCTCGACCAGCCCCGGCGGCAGGAGCGCGACGAGGTCCTGCTGAACCTGGAGGCGCGCCCGAATCAGGTCAGGAGCCACACAGGAACCGGTCGACGGAAGGGTCGGGGCAGTGATGGACACCCCACACGGCACCACCAGCACCCCGTCGGCGGCGAGGGTGCCCAGCTCGTCGAGGGTGATGTTCGGCCTGGGGTTGGTGATGCCGGTCACGACCGCAAGCGGAAAGGCTGCCGGCGGGACCGGTGTGGCCGTCGGCGTCGGGCTCGGGGTCGGGGAAGCGGTCGGGGTCGGCAGCACACTTGGGCTCGGGCTCGGGCTCGGAGCAGCGCAGCCGACGAACAGGGTCAGCGCCGCGACAGCGGCGATTCCTCGCAGCGACGCGGGAGGCTTCACGGCGATATGGTAGCCAGCGTTTCCACCATGATCACGTCCACCCCCATCTCAACGGTTCTGCGCGCCCTGCGCACCCTGCTGGTTGCTGCGGGGCTGACCGCGCTGATGGCATCCGCCGCGCGGCCGGTGGCCGCCATCGGTCCATTGCCGGAATGCCGCCTGGCCGATATCTCGACAGTCCCGAATGACTACGACAGTTGGAGCACCACGCTGGTGGACTGGCTACTGACCGTGGGCGAAGACTACGTGCCGCCCGACCTCGTCCCGGTTGGCGGGGCGGGCATTGCCGGTGGAGGGTATGTCCGCGGCGTGGCCATCGACGATCTGCGGGACATGACGGAAGCCGCGGCAGCCGCGGGAAACCCAATTGGCGTGCTGAGTCCGTACCGGGGATATGCGCAGCAGGTAGCGCTATTCAACGGCTATGCCTCCGCCGATGGCTACGACGATGCAATCACCTATTCCGCCCGTCCCGGACACTCGGAGCATCAACTTGGCCTGGGAGTTGACTTCATGACGGCCGGAGGGGGCAGCCCCATGCAGGGCGATTGGGCAACCACCCCTGCCGGCGCCTGGATGTACGCCAACGCCTGGACGTATGGCTGGGTTCTGAGTT
>JAHFBB010000111.1 GCA_023250255.1 Chloroflexota bacterium
GGTGATCCTCGTGGTCAACAAGGCCGACAACCCGAGTCGGGAGCACGAGGCCACCGAGTTCTTCGCCCTGGGATTCGAGCCGACGATCGCGATCAGCGCGCAGCACGGTCGTTCGAGCGGAGACCTGGCCGATCTCATCGTGGACCGCCTGCCGCCGGTTGCCGATGACCAGCCCGAGTCGCCTGGTGAGGGCGACCTGGGTCCACCGTTGGTGGCCATCGTCGGACGACCGAATACCGGCAAGAGCACGTTCATCAATCGCGTGCTGGGATCGGATCGGATGATCGTGTCCGCCACGCCTGGCACAACCCGCGACCCGATCGACACGGCCATCACCGTTGACGGTGAACCGATGATCCTGGTCGACACCGCCGGCATCCGTCGCCGGGGATCGGTCCAACCGGGAATCGAGCGCTACAGCGTGCTCCGCTCCCTGAAAGCCATCGATCGGGCGGACGTGGCGGTGGTCATGACCGATGCGACCGAGGGTTTCACCGCCCAGGACGCCCATGTCATCGGTCACATTCTCGAGGCGTTCAAGGGGTTGGTGCTGGTTATCAACAAGTGGGACGCCATCGAGAAGGACGACAAGACCGCCGATGTCTGGCTCCGGCGCCTGCGCCGGGAGGCCCCGTACCTGGCCTGGGCGGACATCGTGTTCGCCTCGGCCCTCACCGGACAGCGGGTCGAGCGGATCCTGGCCGAGGCCCGTCGGGTGGCGGAGGAGCGGTATCGGCGGGTGCCGACCCCGGATCTCAACAAGGTCATCACCAAGGCGACCATCGATCACCCGCCACCCATGGCCCGCGGCCGACGAGCGAAGGCGTTCTACGCCACCCAGGCCGCCGTCGCCCCGCCCACCTTCGTGGTGTTCGTCAACGATCCGAGCCTGTTCCACTTCAGTTATCGCCGGTACCTCGAGAATCGAATTCGCGAGGAATGGGGGTTCCTGGGGACGCCGATCAAGTTGATCCTGCGCGAACGCGAGTCCGAACAGGCTGCTCGTCGGTCGGCCAAGCCCCGGCGCTCAACGGCACGCCGGAAGTGACCGCTATCCTCGACCGATGAGCGCTGAGCGGATCGCGGTCCTGGGTGCGGGAGCGTGGGGGACGACCGTCGCCCGGATGCTCGCAATGGCCGGTCAGCCGGTGACCCTGTGGGTCCACCGGGCGGATGCCGCCGCCACCATGCGGGCGGACGGCGAGAACGGCCGATATCTGCCCGGGGCGTCATTCCCGGCCGGGATGACGGTTACCGGCGACGATGCGGGCCTTGCCGGCGAGCACCGACTGCGCGTCGTTGCCGTCCCGAGCGAACATGTGCGGGCGACACTGTCCCGCCTCCGCCCGCAGATCGATGACGGCACGCCGCTGCTGTCGCTGGTGAAGGGGATAGAGGCCGGCACCCATCATCGGGTGAGCGAGGTCATCGCCGATGTCCTCCCGACCGCCCCAGTGGCGGTCCTGTCTGGGCCGAACCTTGCCCGGGAGATCGCGGCCGGCCAACCGGCGGGAACGGTGGTGGCGTCGGTCCTGCCCGAACTCGCCCAGGAAGTGAGTGCGCTGCTCGGCACCGACCGTTTCCGGGTGTACACCAGCCGCGACGTCGTGGGCGTCGAATTGGGAGGGGCGCTGAAGAACGTGATCGCCATCGCCGCCGGCATGGCCGACGGGATGGACATGGGCGACAGCGGCAAGGCGGCGATCATCACCCGCGGGCTCGCGGAAATGACGCGCCTGGGGGTCGCCAGCGGCGCCGACCCGCGGACCTTTGCCGGGCTGGCCGGGGTGGGCGACCTCATGGCGACCTGCATGAGCGCCCTGTCGCGGAACCGGCGGGCAGGCGAACTGCTCGCCCGGGGTCACGCCTGGCCCGAGGTGGCCGAACAGCTGAACGGCGTGGCTGAGGGAGCCGCCAGCGTGCATGGTGCACTCCAGTTGGCGGCTCGACTCGGCGTGGAACTCCCCATCGCTGACCAGGTTGCCGCAGTCCTGGCGGGCGAACGGACGGCGCCAGCGGCCCTGGCATCGCTCATGGCGCGGGCACAACGCGACGAGCTGCCGGCCTAGCCGGGTTCGTATCATCATCTGACCGATGCCGAAGTACGTCCCCGAGGATTCGCTCCAGAGCCCGCGCTTCACCGGCCCCTCCACGTTCGCGCGGTTGCCGTACCTGCGCACGCTCGAGGAGGTCGACCTGGCGGTGGTGGGCGTCCCCTTCGACACCGGCGTCACCTACCGGGCCGGCGGCCGCTTCGGGCCAAACGCCGTCCGCGCCGCCAGCGTCATGCTCCGCCCGTACAACACCAACCTCGAGGTCAGCCCGTTCGAGATCCTGTCGTGCGTGGACTACGGCGACGTGGCCATCGTCCCGGGATACACCGAGCGGAGTTATGCCGCCATCGAGGCCGCTGTGGCCCCGATTGTCGAAGCGGGCGTTATCCCGCTACTCATCGGCGGTGACCACGCCTGTACCCTGCCGCACCTGCGGGCCACCCGCAGCATCGGTCCGGTGGCGGTCATCGACTTCGATTCGCATACCGATGCCTGGGACAGCTACTTCGGGGAGAAGTACAACCACGGAACGTGGATGCGGCGGGCGATCGAGGAGGGGCTTGTGGATGTCGCCCACTCGATCGAGGTCGGCCTCCGCGGCTCGATCTATGGCCCCGCCGACTGGACGGGTTTGCGGGACGAACTCGGCCTGGACTACCTGACCACCGAAGATGTGTTCGCGCTTGGTCCGGAGGCCGTGGCCGCCCGGATCCGCGAGCGGGTGGGGGAGCGGCCGGCGTTCATCAGCTTCGATATTGATGTGGTTGATCCCGCCTATGCCCCCGGAACTGGTACTCCCGAGGCCGGCGGCCCATCAGCACGCGACATGCTCGCCGTTCTCCGCGGCCTGACCGGCATCGACTTCGTCGGCTTCGACGTGGTCGAGGTCATCCCCGCCTACGACCCCGCCGGCCAGACCTCGACCCTGGCGGCCAATCTGGCGTACGAGATGCTGTCCCTGGTCGCCCTGCGTCGTGCCGGCCGCTGATGGTCGACGACCTCGACTGGCACTCGCCGCTCCCGCCCGGATTCGCGTGGCCTGAGGGTATCCGAGCCGCAGCCTGCTTCAGTTTCGACCTCGATGCCGAGAGTCCCATCCTGTTCGAGCACCCTGAGGCCGTTGACTGGCTGGACGTGATGACCCACCAGGCGTATGGCCCCCGGACCGGGGTGCCCAGGCTCCTGCGGCTGCTCGACCGGGTGGGCGTCCGGGCCACGTTCTTCGTCCCCGGCTACACCGCCGAACGCTGGCCCGCGGCCGTTTGCGCTATCCGTGATGCCGGCCACGAGATCGCCCATCACGGATACCTCCACGAGGGCGCCCGCGGGCTGTCCGCGGAGGAACAGGAAGTCGCCATCGTCCGTGGGCTCGACGCCCTCAACCGGGTTGCCGGCGTCAGCCCGGTGGGGTACCGGGCACCGATGTGGGAATCGTCGCCCGACACCGCCGCCATGCTGCTGCGACACGGATTCCGGTACGACAGCGGGCTCATGGACGCCGACCACCCGTACCTGTTGGGGACCGATGTCGGCACCATCGTGGAATTGCCGATTCACTGGTCGCTCGACGATTGGGAGCCGTACGTGTACCTGCCGGGCATCTCCGGTTCAGGCGTGATTGCCAGCCCGACCGAGGTCGTCGCCCGTTGGACGCTCGAGTTGGACGCGATGACCGACGAGGGCGGGCTGTTCATGTTGACCAACCACCCGTTCGTCTCCGGCCGGCCGTCCCGAGCCGCCGCGCTCGAGGGCCTCATCCGCCACGCCCAGGAGATCGAGGGGCTGTGGATCGCCACCGCAGCTGAAATCGCGGCGCACGTCGCCGCCTTGCCCCTTGACCCGGTCTTCCACCAGCGACCACCTTTGCCGGGATAGACCTACCTCAGCTCCAGCGGCCTCGCTGGTCATTACCCCGCATCACCGGGGTGCATGGAACGAACAACTTCGGGCCGGGAACCGGCCGTTGCGGGCCTGAAGTTGATGCGCGGATGCACCGGAGGCATCACGCCACCACGATCAGGCGGATCCACCCCGCATCGTGTTGGTTGGATGCACCGCAGGAATCGCTGGTGGGGATGGAGCGGGATGGGGAAGAGATGAGCCCCGGCCAGCGGCCGGGGCTCATCGGTCAGTGCGGGCTGGCGATCACGCCTCCTGGGTTGATTTCTTGCCAAGAACCCAATAGAGGCCAAAGGCCACCACAAAGCCGACGATGAACGCGATGTCGGCGTAGTGCAGCTCATCGGACCAGACGCCGATGGGCAGCCAGGGGAAGTTCGCGTTCAGCTCGTACCCGTACGAGGATGTCTGGAAAGGCATCGAGACAATGAATCCCACGACCAGGGCCACGAGGCCCTGCCAACCAGACGCCAGTCCGGAGTAGTTGGCCAGGTTCGCAACGTCGGCCTTGCGACCGCGCCTCCACCAATCGGCCAGAACAACGCCCATCCAGGGCGTCACCCA
>JAHFBB010000112.1 GCA_023250255.1 Chloroflexota bacterium
GGATCATGGGACCATCGAGGGGAGCGATGTTCAGGTTCGCCCGACTGACGTGTTCTGCCGCAATTGCCCTGTCGGCAGTGGCCTGTGGGCCTATCCCGGGATCGCCCAGTCTCGAGCCGTCCGAGGAGCCGTCCTCCCTTTCCGCGAGACCCTCGACATCCGAGGCATCGCCCACCGTTCCCGAGGCGTTCCCGCCGCCCATTATTCCCGGGTTATGGGGGACGATCGACCTGCCTCTGAACGCAGGTGAAGATGGTGGGAGCGTCCGGGCGGTTGCCGATGCGCCGGGAGGCGGGTTGGTGGCCGTCGGCTCGGCCGGATGGAACGGATCCGTCTGGCTTTCTGCCGACGGAATCACATGGGCCCGCGTCTCGGACGTCCCGCCAATCGGTGATGAAGAAGCAGCAGGCCTTGGTCTGGTCGGTGCAGGCCCGACGGGCCTCATCGCCAGCGGGGGTTTCGGCTGTCGCTTCTGCGAGGCGTATCTCAGCCCCGTCTGGCTGTCCGAGACGGGGACGACCTGGCGGGAAACCGATCGCGTCCCCGGGTTCATCCTCGATATTGCCTCGGGCGGCCCGGGTCTGATCGCGGTCGGAACCAACGCGGGCTTGTCCATTTTCAACGGCCCCGTTGCCTGGAGCTCGCCTGACGGGGAGACGTGGAGCCTGGGGCCGACCGTTCCAGGTCCCGACAGCTCGGGGATGCTCGACCTGCAAGCGTGGGAGGGCGGCTGGCTGGCGGTCGGCGCGGCCAGCGGGGCCGTGGGACAAGATGCGGGCCAGGGCCTCACCTGGAGATCGACCGACGGGATAGTCTGGACGACGGTCGTCCCCCCGGACCCGAACCTGGAGAACGGGGGCCTGTCGTTGGTCACCGTCGACCACGGTGCCCTGTACGGCGCAGGCTCGGTGACGGTTGACCCCCACCAGGGCCTGTCGCGTCCGGCAATCTGGGTCTCCCCGACGGGGGACTCCTGGAACAACGTCTTCCTGGCTGATTGCTGTGGAGATTTCCGGAGTTTCGTGCGTGACGAATCAGGGTTCTACGGACTGTACCGCTGGTACTTGCCCTCAACGGGTGAGGATGGAGTCGCCCTGGTATTTCCCCAGCCGGATGGCTCGTGGCAGACCCTTGGTCAGCCCGAGCTCGAAGCGGACGTCCGGATGACTGATCTTGTCGTCGCCGACGGGCGACTTTTCGGTCTCGGCTACCGAGAGCTCCCGAACAGTGTCTACCTCCCAGTCCTGCTCACCCCTCCCTGAGGGACGGAGGTCACGCCAGCCGCGCGCCAGCCGTGAGAAGGTAGTTCTCATGCGTGCGCTGGCGGGCGTGTTGTTGATCGGCTGGCTGACGGGCGGCCTGATCCTGACCCTGCGGCCGGTGTACCCGCTGCCGGGCCAGGTCATCGACGACAGCTGGGTGCCGTTCCACACCATTGCCATCTACCTGGCCAACCTGGGCTCGTGGTTCTGGATGCGCAACCTGTTCGGCAACTTCGCTCTGTTGCTGCCCATTGGCCTGCTCGGACCCGTCGTTTTGCCGGTGCTCGACCGATGGTGGCGGGTTGCCCTTGTCGCCCTGGCATTCTCGGCTGCCATTGAACTGGCGCAATACTGGGTTCCCGATCGGTCGACCGACATCGACGACCTGATGATCAACACTCTCGGCGCTCTGTTCGGCTACGCCCTGTTGACCATCATCCGCCGCCTCGCGTCTCGCGCGGTGTCATGAGGCGGGGCCGGGCGGCTCCGCAGGCTGTCGCGACAGCCAGCTCAGGAGCCGACATGGCCGCGCCAACAGGAACCTCTACCTGGTGGGCCGCTCCCGGTCGCTCATCTCCAGGATGTCGAGCATGGGCAGGTCACGCTGGTAATCGCTGAACTCGAATTCCGGGCCGCAGCGGAGAGCGTCGTACGGACACGCATCGGCGCAGATGCCGCAGAAGATGCAGCGGGACACGTCGAGCTGGTAGGTCTCCAGGATCCGGGGCCGCGGCATGAGGGCCCCCACCGGACAAGTCTCGGCACATCGGCCACAGGAAACGCAGGGCGTTTCGTTGAGTGAGACGAAATCGGCGGTGGTGACCAGTGAGTCGAAGCCCTTGCCGATGAAGTCGTAGCAGCCCGCGCCGACGATGTCCTTGCAGACCTGGGCGCAGCGGCCGCAATCGATGCATCGGGAGTAGTCGCGCAGGATGAACGAATGGGTCTCGTCACGGCCGTAGCCGTGGTTGACGCCAACGTACGGGTTGTCCTGGATGGAGCGCTCGTCGATGGCCATGTTGAGGGTGGTCTCGTACTCGATGGCCGCCTCGCGCAGGTCGCAATGACCAATGGCCTCGCAGGTGCACTGCAGACAACGGGCGGCCTCGCCCATCGCCTGGTCGCCGCTGTAGCCGTACTCGTATTCGCCAAACGAGGTCTTGCGCTCGTCGGCACCGAGCTTACCCATGACCGCACGCGGTTCCTTCACGTCGTCGGTGAACGGAACAATGGTCAGGAACGACGGCTGCGGTTCGGAAACGACCCGCCGGATCTGGGGATCGTCCAGGTCATGCCCGCGCAGCCAGTAGTCAATGGCGTAGGACGCCCGCCGCCCTCCACCGATGGCCTCGACCACGGTCGTCGCGCCGTCGCGCACGTCACCCGCGGCGAACACCCGCGGCAGGCCCGTGCGGAAGGTGTTCTCCTCGCTGACCAGCCGTCCCCGCTCAACCGCCAGCTGGCTGCGGATCTCCTCGGGCTCGGTGTCAACCCACGACAGCTCCGGTCCCTGACCGATGGCTCCCAGGACCGTGTCGCAGGCCACGATAAATTCGGTTCCGGGCATTGGCTCCGGACGGCGGCGGCCCTTCTCGTCGGGTGCGCCGAGGTGCATCTTCTGGAACTCGACGCCGGTGACCTTGCCGTCGTCGCCGGTGACCACCCGGACCGGGGCCGCCTGGAACATGACCTTGGCGCCCTCCTCGATGGCCTCGTGGACTTCGTCCTGGGCGGGCATGTCCTTCAGATCGCGCCGGTAGACCAGAGTCACCTCGGCCGCGCCCTGGCGAAGGCTCGTTCGGGTGCAGTCGATGGCGGTGAATCCCCCGCCGATGACCACCACCCGGGCACCCTTCAGCCGGGGGACGGCGACGCCGCGGGTCGAGTTGTAGAGGTTCTCGAGGGCGTTCAGCGTCCCATCGGCGTATTCGTTGGGGACGCCCATCTCGTTCGAGTTGTAGCAACCGATGCCCACGAACACCGCGTCGTAGCCGCGGTCCAACAGGTCGGCCAGGTGGTAGTCCCGGCCCAGTCGCTGGTTGGGCAGGAAGGTCGCCCCCAACTCCCAGACGTGATTGAGCTCGCGGTCCATCCAGCCTTTCGGCAGGCGGTACTCGGGGATGCCGTAGCGCAGCATGCCGCCCTGCTCGGGCTCCGACTCGTAGACGTCGCACTGGTGGCCACGCAGTTGCAGGTAATACGCGGCGGCCATGCCGGCCGGTCCGGCACCGATGACCGCCACCCGGCGGCCGGAATCGGGCTCCTTGGGCCAGGGCAGCGGAGCCGGCGCGTCCACCTCGAGCACCCGGTCGGCGCAGTAACGGTGGCTGTCGCGAATCGCGATGGCCGTGTCAACTTCCTCGCGCCGGCAATGGGTCTCGCAGGGCGCCGGGCAGACGCGGCCGAGGATGGCGGGGAACGGGAGCGACCGCTTCAGGATGCGTGTCGCCTCTTCCCAGTTTCCGAGCGAGTTCTGCTTGAGGTATCCGGGAATGTCGACCCGGGTCGGGCACTTGAACTGGCAGGGCGGCAGGCAGTACGCGTCGTGGTCGGAGAAGATCAGTTCGAGGACCATTCGGCGGTTTTCGACGACGCGCTCCGAATGGGTGGTGATCACCATTCCGGCCTCGACCTGGGTGCCGCAGGAGATGGGCGTGTCCTCGCGTCCTTCGACCTCGACCACGCAGATCCGGCACGCGCCGTAGGGCGCCAGCTTCGGTTCGTAGCAGAGCGTCGGGATCTCCAGGCCGGCTGTCCGACAGGCCTGCAGGATGGTCTGGCCCTCCTCGGCCTGAACCTCGGCGCCGTTGATGCTGACCGTGATCCGGGCCGTGCCCTCGGTCAGCGGCCAGACGGGCGCGAAGTCGCCCAAAGGTGCCTTGGCGGCGCCGTTGCCCGACCCGTTGCCGTCGCTCGGAACGAAACTCATCGGTCCAATCCTAGGCGGAAAGAGGGCTGAGCAGGGGGACCACCGCGTCGCCGGAACAGGCGCCCGCCGGACAGATGCCGCGTTCGGCATGGGCGCGGTACTCGTCCTCCCAGCGGTCAAGGGTGGTCAGCATGGGTCGCGGAGCCAGCGATTCGAGGCGGCAGAGGGCGGTATCGGCCACCTTCGCCGAGAGTTCGCGGAGGAGGGTCAGGTCACCCGGACGCGGTGTTGCCGCCAGGATTCGATCGAGCGCCTCGACCAGTCGGCGAGTCCCGATCCGGCAGGGAACGGCCTTGCC
>JAHFBB010000113.1 GCA_023250255.1 Chloroflexota bacterium
TGAGGCGTCAAGCAGGCATGAGGGCGCGGGTAGAATCTGGACCGATGAGCGAGCCTGAAGCAGCCCCCGAACAGGCAACGATCGAGAACCTGCTGCGCGAGGAGCGAACATTCGCTCCGCCGCCGGCGTTCATCGCGCAGGCCACGGCCAGCGACCCCCAGATCTACGCAGACGCCGCGACCGATGAGGGGTTCGAGCGGTTCTGGACGAACGAGGCCGCGCGCATCGACTGGATGGAGCCGTGGCACACATTCCTGAACTGGAACAACCCGTTCGCCGAGTTCTTCGTGGGCGGGAAGTTGAACGTCAGCGTCAACTGCCTCGACCGCCACGTGGCGGCCGGCAACGGGGAGCGGGTCGCGTACTACTGGGAGGGTGAGCCGGGCGATCGGCGGGTCATCACCTATGACGAACTGCTGGCCGAGACCTGCCGATTGGCCAACGCCCTTCGCCAGTTGGGAGTGAACAAAGGCGACCGGGTGGCGATCTACATGCCGATGATTCCCGAGTTGCCGGTGGCCATGTTGGCCTGCGCCCGGATCGGTGCGGCGCACAGCGTTGTCTTCGGCGGTTTCTCCGCCGATGCCCTGGCCGGGCGGATCGACGACGCCCAATGCACCACCGTGATCACCGCCGATGGCGGCTATCGCAAGGGGGCCACGGTGGCGCTCAAGGACAACGCCGACGACGCCATGGGCCGCAGTTCTTCAGTCCAGCACTGCATCGTCGTTCGACGCACCGGCCAGGAGGTCGGGTGGACCGAGGGTCGGGATCACTGGTACCACGAGCTCGTCTCGCCCCAGCCGACGACGGCCGAACCCGAGCCCATGGACGCGGAGGACCTGCTGTACCTGCTGTACACCAGCGGGACGACTGCCAAGCCCAAGGGGATCATGCACACCACCGGCGGCTACCTGGTCGGGGTGGCGGCCACCCATCGGCTCATTTTCGATATCAAGCCGCAGACCGATGTCTATTGGTGCATGGCCGACATCGGCTGGGTCACCGGACACTCGTACATCGTCTACGGACCGCTGACCAACGGGACCACCGGCGTGATCTATGAGGGAGCCATCGACTTCCCCGATAGGGACCGATGGGCCCAGATTGCCGCGCGCTACGCCGTCACCATCCTGTACACCGCCCCGACCGCCATCCGCGCCCTGATGAAATACGGGGCCGATGTCTTCGCCGGCGACGACCTGTCGAGCCTGCGCCTGCTGGGCAGCGTCGGCGAGCCGATCAACCCGGAAGCCTGGGCGTGGTACTGGCAGCACATCGGTGGCGGCCGCTGTCCGGTGGTCGACACCTGGTGGCAGACCGAAACCGGGATGATCCTGATCACGCCATTGCCGGGGATCACCACCCTCAAACCGGGGAGTGGCACCTTCCCGTTCCCGGGCGTCAAGGCGGACGTGGTGGACGAGGCCGGCAACTCGGTCCCCCTGGGCGGCGGCGGCTATCTGGTCCTCGATCGGCCGTGGCCGGCCATGCTGCGCGGGATCTACGGCGACCCGGAGCGGTATCGGCAGACCTACTGGAGCAAGTACCCGGGACGCTATTTCGCGGGCGACGGCTGCAAGCGCGATGAGGAGGGCTACTACTGGCTGCTCGGCCGGGTGGACGACGTGATGAACGTCTCGGGCCACCGGATCAGCACCACCGAGGTGGAGTCGGCGCTGGTCTCGCATCCCTCGGTGGCCGAGGCCGCGGTGGTCGGTCGGAGCGACCCGATCACCGGGCAGGCGATCTTCTCGTACGTCATCCTCCGCGCCGGGTCAGAGCCTTCGGACTCGCTGGCCGATGAGTTGCGCGAGCACGTGGCCACGGTCATCGGCAAGCTCGCCCGACCGAAGCAGGTGCTGTTCACCCCGGATCTGCCGAAGACCCGCTCGGGCAAGATCATGCGCCGGCTGCTGCGCGACATTGCCGAGCAGCGGGTCCTGGGTGACACCACCACCCTGGCCGACACGGCCATCGTGAACGCCATCCGCGAACAATCCGGCACGGGCGACGACGAATGAGTAGGATTCGCCAACCGTGAAGCTCAAGTTCACTCGCTCCCAGAAGGCGCTCATTGCCGGGGTCTCGGCTGCCCTCTGGCTGGGCTACATGTCGGTCGGCCTGGCGCTCATCAATTCGATCATTCCCACCGTCGAAGGCGTCGGTCCAGAAGGATCCGTTGCCTTCATCGGTCTGATCAGCGGATTCTTCGTCTGCTGCCTGGCCATGTGGGCAGCCTCCGACTGACGCATCCCGCGCCGGGCGTGCCACCCGGATTCAGCCTGCGCCGCCCCACGGTGGCCGATGCGCGGGCGGTGGTCGACCTGCTGAACGCGGCCGACATCGCCGAGGGGCACCTGCCGGAAGCCAGTGTGGACGATCTCCTGGGGGACTGGACCGATATCGACCTCGCCGCCGACGCCTGGATTGTCGAGCGGACCGGAGTCCGGGGAGCCCAGGGTTACGTGTCGGTCGAGGGGCATGGCGGCGTGGATTTCCGGGTCAATCTGACGGTGCTTCCCGACGCGCGGGCGAGGGGTGTCGGGTCGCTGTTGCTCGGGCTGGCCGAGGATCGGGCGCGGGGCGAGCTGGAGCGGAGTCCGTCCGGTGTCCGGGTCGTGATCGGCGGTCACGTGTATGCGGACACGGCCTCGGGCGCGTGGGCCGAACGGCGGGGATACCGCGAGGTCCGACGCTTCAACCAGATGACCATCACCCTCGACGGGCCGCCGGCGCCTCCGACCGTGGTGCCGGGGATCACGGTCCGGACCTTCGAGGTCGGTCGGGACGAGCAATCGGTTTTCGCGTCGCTGGCTCAATCGTTCGCCGACCACTGGGGTTCGATCCCCATGAGCTACGACGAGTGGAGTCGGGGATTCGCCCGAACGGACTTTGACCCGTTGCTGTGGTACCTCGCCCTCGACGGCGACGAGGTCGTGAGTACCGCCCTGGGCCTGGTCACGCCGGCCGGCGGCTGGGTGCGCGGGGTCGGCACCCGCCGGGACTGGCGACGGCGGGGGATCGCTCGGGCCCTCATGCTCGATCTGTTCGGGGCGTACTGGGCACGGGGCGTGCCGACTATCGGTCTGGGGGTGGATTCGGACAGCCTGACCGGGGCGCTGGACCTGTACCTCAACCTCGGGATGACCGTCCTCGAGACATATCAGCGCATGGAAAAGGAAGTTCGACCCGGTCGCGACCCGGCCACTCGTGCCGTCCGGCCCCATCCCGAGGCCTGAGTCGACTCGTGCCTACCCCGGGGCGGCCGTTTCGAAGGGCCTGAATCAACCGTCGCCCGCGCCCTGACCACCGTGCCGAAGGGCCTGAGTCTACTGGTGACTGCAAAGGTGACGAAGGGCCTTCCAGGTGGTTGTTTGAGTCACCCAGGCGAATCAAAAGGTGAATTAGGGGCTCAAATGGGACCAAAGTTGATCATTGGATGCACCAGTTGACTCAACATCGGCCGAGACGCAAGGCGCGGCGCAGCGCAGACCGGGCGCGGACTGGACCCTGGGTCAGACCCGCGGATCGTCAACGTCACCGGAGATGAGGTTCGCCCCGATCGGATGATTTCGGTCCACCGCGGGTTCGAGCAGGCGGGCGTACAACCCCGGACGACGATCCGCCATGGTGTCCCACTCGTGCTCGCCCGGGCGCCGGGCGACATGCGTCTGGCGAACCGCGGCGAGGTCGACCTCGCCGAAGATCGTTTCCTCGTCGGTGTCGCCCGCGGTGGCCAGGTTCTGGCCGTCGTAATCGAAGAACACCGACCGACCGATGAAGGTCGTGCCGCGCTCGGTACCCACCCGATCGCAGGCCAGCAGGTAGACGTGGTTCTCCGCCGCTCGTGACGGGGCAAAGATCCCGGGGTGGAACTCGACGCTGACCGGCCAGTTCGTGGGCAGGGCAATGAGGTCGGCACCCGATACCGCGCAGACCCGCGCCGCCTCCGGGAAACGCAGGTCGTAACAGATGAGCACGCCAACCCGCATGCCCGCCAGTTCGAACACCGGCGGCGGCTCGGAGCCGCGCGTCGCGAATCGGTCGACGCCCAGGAACGGGAGGTGGGTCTTGACGTATCGCCGGCGCGCTCCGTCGGGGCCGAGGATGAGGGCCGTGTTGAGAACCTCGCTGCCCTCGGCCTCGATGGTCCCGGCAATGATCGCCACCCCCAGCTGACGAGCCAGATCTGACAAGCGCGACTCGGCCACGGCGGTCGCGCGGCGCGCCACGGCCAACGCTTCGTCGATGGTGTCGAAGCAGTAGCCGGTGACCGCGGCCTCGGGCAGGACAACCAGCGCTGCGCCGTCGGCTGCTGCCGCGCTCACCGTCCGCTCGATACGGGCGAGGTTGGCGTCCACCTCGCCGAGTTGGGGATCGATCTGGGCGGCTGCGACCCGAATCGCCATCACTGTGATCCTCTGCTAGCCTGCCGCGGATGCGGAGCCGATGTCGATGAGCG